>NZ_WANY01000181.1:0-6391 GCF_015521575.1 Ferroglobus sp. | reverse complement strand
CCTACCGACGGAAAACTCTCTTCTGGATAGTTCACCCAGTAAAGCCAGTAAAACGTTCCATTTGGAGGTATGTCTGCGATACTCTCAACGTAAAGACCCCAACTCGTGTTCAAAATGCTGACGTTAAATCTTCCAACTTCCGAAGCTTTCAACAAAGCTGCTAAGGCGGACAATCCATTTATCTCCGTTTCATTTTCGTCTTTTAAAGTTATTCTGAGTTTTTCTGGATACAGCGTTACTTCGCCTTCCCATACGACGTTACTAACAGCCACATGGATTATTACAAGATATGAGGACTCGTTGGGTTTGCTCGGCTCCCAAGTTTGAGGATCGTAGCTGCCGTAATAGAAGATCAGCGTATCCCCGTTTTCAAGAATGTAATCAGCTGCACCAACGCTCGGAATGTTTTCTTCTGGAAAGTTCACCCAGTACATCCACCCGCTCAAACCTTCAGGAGAGATGCCAGCTATACTTTCCACGTAAAGACCCCAGGAGGTGTTCGCTATCGTCACGCTGAAGTTTCCAATTTTTGACGCCATCCAGAGAGCTGCCAAGGCTGAAAGCCCATCCACCTCACTAACGCTACCATCTTTTAATCCCACCTTAACTTTCCCCGGGGAGAGCATTACCGTTCCTTCCCAGATTACTGGGTTACGACCAAAAGCGTAAACATAACCGTTATCGGCTCCGATGTAAAGTTTTCCGTTGTAAATGAATGGTGAGGACATTATGTTGTAGTACTTACCTTCTGGAGGAATAAGAGTGTATTTCCATAGAAGCGTTCCGTTTTCGGCGTAAACCGCATATACCGTTCCGTTTGGAGTGTTCGTTGCAAAGTAAACTATCCCATCAGCAACAGCCGGGGAACTATCTATTTTCCCGTTTGCCTCGAAAACCCACTCCACTTCTCCACTCGATGCATTCATGCAGTAAAGCTTACCCTCCGCCGAACCTATGTACACCTTTCCATAAGCCAGTGCAGCTGTTGAAATTGTTCCGTTAAATGAAACATTCCAAGCTTCCGTTCCGTTAATGTAAACCGCATAGAGCCTATTTTTGGTTGCAAAGAAAACCTTGCCGTAGCCTATCGATGGCGTGTTTACTATCATGCTATCCACTTTAAACGTCCACAGAACCTTTCCACTTTCGTTTACCGCATAAAGTTCGTTGCTTGTCATATTTCCAGCGAAGAATATAATTCCGTTGTAAGCTGATGGGGAGGAATATGTTCCCACCCTATTTCCGGTACTGATGTTCCAGAGCTCCCTTCCACTGAAATCAAGAGCGTGAAGAGTTCCGTCGGAAAAAGTAACTACATATATCGTTCCGTTGTATATTAGGGGTGAACTCGCTAACCCCCACCATTCCGGATTTTTCTCAAGGGTTTTTTCCCAAATTATCTCTCCGGTCGTTGCATTTACCGCATATAACTTTCCGGAAAGAGAACCAACGATAAGAATTCCGTTGTAAATGGCAGGAGTGGATGCTCCCGTTATGTTATTGTTTCTCCACAGTATTTTTCCGGTTTCTGCGTCGATGCAGTAAAGCCCGGGACTCCAATTCCCCCAACCATACCAGTTTACAACGTAAACCTTACCCTGCCAAACAACGGGAGATGAGCCTATCAATCCCGTGATGTTAGTTTTCCAGAGAATTTCGTTAGTTTTTGGTCCGTGAGATGTGAAGTTACCAGTCCTCGCTGCATCTCCATGAAACGTTGTTGCAGAGGCGGTGGATGCAATCACCAATAACATTAAAGCAGTGATAACACACACCCTCAACTTCGACATTTTTGACACCTACTCAAATTTTTTTGAGTAAATAGGCTCGCGGCTATTTAAATGTTATCCATTTTGTTTGATTAGTTAACAAGAAATTTTAAGTTAGCACGTTAGGGTGTTTTAAACACTACGAGTTTCTCACTCAAAGTCGTCCCACTTTTTTAAGCTCTTTTTAACTCCTTCGCACACGCAATTCCAAATTTTGTTTCCGAGATCGCTTGCTGGTCCCGAAAATCGGTAGTACTTTCCTCTTTGGGTCGATAACACTATCACCGCATCCGTGTTCGTTCCGGTAAAGCGGTATCCGCTCTCAAGTAGAGCTTTACTCTTAGCCTCGGTGATCGTTATTATCGAGTTGAGCAAGGCGGATCTGCTCATTCTCGCATCTATTGCTGCTATAACGTTAATCGTCCCTATTTTTTCGTTCGGATTGTTCACTCCAGCTGTTACGAAAACCGTCACATCATCCTTTCTTTCAACGCTCAAGTTCTCCATGGGAACCGCTGTCAGCAATCCGAAGTACGATTTCAATCCAAGTTTTTTTGCAACATTCCTCAAGTAATCTGCCGGATCCGAGGAGTAGAATTCTTCTCCCACCTTGTGGTTAAAAGCGTATCTAACCTTTTTCCATCCGCCTAAAAGCCCGGTGCTGACTCCAAAAAATTTGCCCTCGACTATTAGCGTATCCTCCTCAACCCAGTACCTTACGTATTTCATAGAGCGCCTCCCTTTCGGATCCGACCACTCTGGCTCTTTTTACTATTTCCTCGTAAATTTTCTCAGCTTGCTTTCCAAAAAAGTTTCTCGACTTAAATCGAGTTTTTTCAACTACAATCAGCTTTCCAAGCTCGGCAGCTATTTTTGCAGCGATCAAATTCTTGATGTTTCCTTTACCGACGACCAAATTTGAAAGAACCACCACATCAGCTTTTTCGATGAGCTCCAGATTCTTTTCATGAGCTTCCTCGCTTATCGGTGAGAAAGGAGCTTCCTCGACAAATTCTCCGCCAACGTCAATTACCGCTTCCCAATCCGAGTCGAGAACGTTGAGAACTCCAGCAGAAATGCTGTAGCCTTCCTCCGAAAGCAAATATATCAAATCTCTCCCGCTCCCCCCTCCACAAATGATATGAACGATTTTACCGTTCTTCTTTACTCTCGTCTTCGGAATCACGTAAACGGATCTACCGACTTTTTTTATTCTTACATCGGCTCCGTAAACTTCTCTTATCGACTCTTCAGTTAAAACCTCCTCAGCTTCTCCAACGTAAACGACTTTTCCATTCTTCACCATGATAATCTTGTCGGAGAACATTGAAGCAAGGTTTATATCATGCATAGCCACCAAAGCCGAACAGCCTGAGTTGACTTTCCTTCTCACGATTTCCATGATCTCTATCTGAGCCGATATGTCGAGATGAGCAGTCGGTTCATCTAACAACATGAGTTTTGGTTGCTGAGCAAAAACTCTCGCAAGCAAAACCTTCTGCTTTTCACCCCCGCTCAGTTCTGAAAATTTTCTTCCGGCGAATTCAATCATTCCAACTTCCTCAAGAGCTTTTTTCGAAATCTCCAAATCGTAGCTTTTTGGGAGCTTAAATCCAGATAAATGGGGAGTCCTTCCAAGAAGAACGACATCAAGAACCGTGAGATTCGTATCGGAGGACTCCTGCGGGAGATAAGCTACATTCTTGGAAATCACTTCGATTTTATCGATTCTCTTTCCGTCGAAGAAAACTACTCCTTTCACGGGCTTGAGTATTCCGAAGATCGTCCTAAGCAAAGTGCTTTTTCCACTACCGTTTGGACCGAGCAAAGCCACTATTTCTCCGCTTTCGACCTCCAAGGTTACGTCCTTCAGGATTTCCTTGCTTTCGATTTTCACAGTTACATTCTCAACTTTCAGCTTCATCCTATCTCCTCCAGAGGAGATACAAGAAGAAAGGTCCTCCGAGAAGTGCCGTTAACGCTCCGACTGGAATCTCACCAGCCGTCGATATTCTTGAGGCGAGATCAACTAACGGCATGAAAATCGTTGAGAAGAGTATTGTTGCTGGAAGAAGCTTTCTGTAGTCCTCTCCAACCATCAACCTCATTGTGTGGGGTACTATTATCCCCACGAACCCGATAACTCCGCTCACTGCAACTGCCGAAGCGGTTAAGAGAGAGACTGTTCCTATCAAATATCTTCTGAAGTTCTCAACGTTCAATCCGACAGCCATCGCATGCTCCTCTCCGAGTAAAAGAGCGTTAAAGTTCCAGCTGTTGAGTAGGAGGAAGAGAATTCCAAAAAAGGCTATTGGTAATGAGAAGTACACCTCCTCCCACCTTGGATTTGAAAGACTGCCCATAATCCAGAAAACAACTTTGTGCATACTTTGAGCTGAGAAGTAGATGAGCAGCGAAGTTAAACCTGAAAGGGTAGTTGCTATGGCTATTCCCGCGAGCAAAATCGCATAGTTCTGATCTCTAAATCTCGCCAAGCTTCCGAGTTTGTACACTGTGAAGGATGTTAAAAGGGCGAAAACGAAGGCTGAGATTAGGATGTTGCTCATAGTTGCTATTCCCAAGACGTAAACTATCGCAGCACCAACACTTGCACCACTCGCAACTCCAAGAACGTACGGCTCAGCGAGTGGATTTCTAAATAAAGCTTGCATCGCACAGCCAGATGCCGAAAGAGATGCTCCAACGATCATCGCGAGTATAAGCCTCGGAAGCCTTACACCGAAGAAAATGCTGACATCACTTTCCTTAGCAACTCCGGAAACAACTCTGAGGAAAACGTCAACGCCGAAAACTCCGGAACTACCGACAATAAGACATAGTAATGCCACAAGAATGTTTAGAGCTGTTAGCGAAGCTATAAGCCTTTTCACAATGTCAAGAAATGTTAAAGTTTATTAAAGCTTTCTTGAAACTAAACGAGGTCTTCAATTGGCAGACTCGGCACCTTCTTTTCTTCAAGCAGTCTCGTGATTATTAGAGTTCCTAAGTACTCTCCGTTACTGTCCCTTATCGGGAAGTAGTGCTTTTTGAAAACGTATTCTCCCTTTATTACCTCCCTCTCAAACTTGTTTCTTTTTCCCGATTTGAAATCTTCGAGTATTTGCCGGACGAAGCCTTTTACCTCCTCGGGATGAAATTCGTAAACGCTTTTTCCAACTATCCCCTCTATTTTTTTCCCTGTGGCTGTGAAAAAGAAAACGACTCTATCGTTTCTATCTACGAAAATCAAGCTTTCCTGAACTCCGTAAACGTATGATCTGTCTATCTTATCTTCGATGTGATGAATTTCGTACTCTCCGAAGATTTTTATGAAGTTTTCAAGAATTTTTTCAGCAAATAGGTCTTCCAAGCTTTTTTCAATGTAGTAGACGTATTTCTTTCCAAGTCTGCCCCTGGATTTGACTTCCTTTCTTTTAACAAATCCTTTCCTGTAGAGCCTTTCGAGCGTTGAAGCTATTGTAGTGTACGGAATCTTACCGTTGTCCTTTGATAGAACTTCTTTCACTTTTTTTACGTCAGCTTCTCCTATCCTGCTCAGCGTATCTATGATCTTCCTCTCAAGTTCCGAAAGCATGTTAGACTAAGTTCATCCGGAAAGATTTTTATTTTTTATGCGGCTGTGCATACCATAACTTACCATATTCTCATTTGTTATCGATTTAACTTTACTTCAGATGTAGTGATACTAAACGGGAAAATTTTTAATACAGGAGAGTAAGAAGTTATCTATGCACATCCCCGACGGTTTCCTCGACTTGAATCTTGCAGCCCTATTCTACTTACTCAGCTTTGCGGTGTTGATATACGCTTTCAGAAAAGCAGAGATAAATCCAGCCACACTCGGAGTTGTTGCAGCAGCGATTTTCGCTGCTCAGATGCTTAACTGGCCAATACCCGGAGGTACTTCAGCTCACTTTGTCGGCGGAGCTTTAGCCGGGATTTTACTCGGACCCTACGCTGGCAGCATAGCGATGAGCTTGGTCTTGATAATACAGACGCTCGTTTTTGGAGATGGAGGAATTACAGCTTTGGGAGCGAATCTGTGGAACATGGCAATCGTGAACGTTTTCGTCGGGTACTACGTTTACTCGATCTTTAGAAATCGCAGCGAACAACTTGCAAGCTTCTTAGCCGGGTGGTTCGGGATAACTTTAGCCGCTACTATGGCTGGAGTTGAGATAGGCTTGTCTTCGGCTTTCAAGTACGGAGTCATCGAGGCAGCCTCGGTAATGTTCATCTGGCACGGAGTTCTTGGGATAATAGAGGGAATCATCACCGCTGCTGTGATAAGCTACATATCGACGAGAGCTGAAGTCAAGGCTCAAGCTCCGAGCAAGGCTGCTCTGGCGCTAATAGCCGTGATGATAGTTTTAGCACCTCTCTTCGCATATCTGGCTGAATTGGTCAATTATACAGAGCCGTTGGAGGTTGCGGCAGAAAAGCTCGGATTGAACGAGAATAGCCTGTGGAGCGGGATATTTCCTGACTACACAGTTCCTGGAATTAACGACTACTTCGGAGCGCTTATCACCGGAGCGATCGGCGTCGCTTTAATTCTTGCGATAGGTGTTGCCCTTGCACGAGCTAATAGAGAGAAGCAT
>NZ_WANY01000180.1:0-2375 GCF_015521575.1 Ferroglobus sp. | reverse complement strand
ATAATAATCTTTGGAAGAGCGAAGAAGCCCGTTTACCTTCTTATAGAAGATGGCAGTGTGGAAATTAAGGATGCATCAGATTTGAAAGGAGCAGGTGTGTTCGAAACAACAGACGTTCTTAAGGAGAGACACGAGGACGTTAAGGTTGCCGCCGTTGGACCTGCTGCAGAAAACGGGGTTCTTTACGGTTCAATTATCTTCGATTACTGGGACGCAGCCGGAAGGAGTGGAATGGGAACTGTTATGGCTTCGAAAAACCTGAAAGCTATAGCAGTGAAGGGTAGCGGATCCCTTGAGGTTGCAGATCCGGAAAGATACTACGAAGTCGTGAGAGAAGGTTGGCTGGCTTTAATGAACGACCTTGGATTCCAAACTCAAGAGCATTCTGTCCTTGGAACTGCAGTTTGCGTTGGTTGGGGTAACGCTCAAGGATGGCTTCCTACAAGGAACTTCAGAGAATCTTATTTTGAGGAAGCAGATAAGATAAGCGGAGAAGTTTTCAGAGACAGGTATTCGGTTAAAGATTCTCCTATTCCTGCTGGAAGAGCTTGCATGTCTTGTCCTAATAGGTGCAAGCGTTATGGAGTGATAAGAAGTGGTAAGTACGCTGGAACAAGAGGAAACATCGAATACGAAGCTATAGCTGCTTTTGGAAGCAAGTGCGGAGTTAGCGACTTCGATGCTGTTTTCCACGCGAACATGCTCGTAAACGATTACGGAATGGACGCCGTTTCCACGGGAAACATGATCGCTACATTCATGGAACTCAGAGAAGAGGGAATTATAGACGAGAAGTTTTTGGATGGCCTGGATCTTAGATTTGGGAATGCCGATGCGATGATCGAAGCCATACACAAAATTGCCAAGAGAGAAGGAAAGATCGGTGAGCTTGGTGCTCTTGGTTCATATTTAGCCACGAAAGCCATTGGAGATAAGGCAGTTTATTACACCTCCAACATCAAGGGGATGGATTCGATCGCATGCGATCCGAGGGCAGCTAAAGGTTTCGGTTTCGCTTTTGCCGTTGCAAGCAGGGGTTCAGACCATCTCAGAGCTCATCCGGTTTTCGAGATGCTGAAGTTTCCGCCAGAAGTTGGAAAAGAACTTTTTGGTAGTCCAGAGGCAGTTGATTTAAGAAAATACGGTGGAAAACCAGAAATGGTCGCCTGGCACGAGGAACTGGCTGCGATAACCGACTCGATCGGGTCTTGCCGCTTCATGCACGCAAGCTATTATATTCAGTATCCAGTTCCAGAACTTCTGCACAAATACCTAAAGCTTGGAGGAGAGGTTTACTCTTTAAAGTACCACGAATGGATATCAGCCGCCACGGGATGGGAGATAAGTTACGAGGAGATGTTGAGAATAGGAAAGAGAATAATTACCGTCGAGAGAGCTTTCAATACAAGAAGAGGAATTAGGAGAAAGGACGATACTCTGCCAGAGAGATTCTTCAAGGAGAAAATTCCAAAAGGTCCAGCCAAAGGAGAAGTTTACTCGAAAGAGGTTTTCGAGAAAATGCTCGATCGCTATTACGAGATCAGAGGATGGGATAAAGAGACCGGATTGATAAAGAGGGAAACTCTTGAGACTCTTGAACTGCACGATGTTTTGAACGTCCTTGAAAAGGAGGGGTTGGTGGTATAAATGCCCCTCTGTAAGGCTTGCAAGAAAAGAATAGACTTATCCAAGCCGAACGTTTACGTTAACATTTGCAGGAAGTGCAGAAAAACGTTTTGCGACCTTCACTTCGACAAAACAAAGAAGCTTTGCGCATTCTGTTTGGGAGTGAAACCAGAAGAGATGGAAGCAAGAAAGGGGGCGAAACTATCTTTCATAAGGAGGTGATAATCAAATTGATCGTTTTTGTAAAATTTCTCGGATATTTTTCTCAAATTACCGGAAAAAGAGAGGAGAAAGTTTCTCTTGACAGGGGAGCGACGGTTGAAGTTTTGTTAAACAGCCTTGCGAAAAAATACGGAAAAAGGTTCGAAGAAGCCCTATCTTCAAGAGCGTTTAGAAGTGCGGTAATTCTTGTCAACGGAGAACAGGTAGACGTTAGCAGAAAGCTAAATCACGGGGATCGTATTGTTATTTCTTTTCCGATGGGTGGGGGATAAGATTTCAAGAGTTTTAAAACGATTTTCAGATTACTTCTTCCTCCTCCTTCTCCAGTATGGTTTGACGTAAACTCTCTTTCCGTTAATCTTGCGGTAATGAGCTTTTACCAACACAAAATCTTCTTTTACAAATTCAACTTCTTTTGCTCTCGCTATAACTCCTCTATCTTCTTCAATCGCCTTTTCAAGTAGTTCTTCAAGACGTTTCATCTCTTTATCGTCCATTGTTTCAACCTTCTCTTTTCTTCTTATAAT
>NZ_WANY01000179.1:0-4470 GCF_015521575.1 Ferroglobus sp. | reverse complement strand
GTAATTAGGTGATAAAATATGAAAAAAGTTTCAATTGTTGTTGCTCTGGTTGTAGTGTCTCTCTTGGTTGGCTGTGCGAAGCCGGAGGAAAAAGCGACACCCACACCAACACCGATGATGACTCCAACACCCACTCCAGAAAAGACGCCTATGCCGACTCCTACGCCAAGCAAGGTTGAGAAGATAAAAGCAATATTTATGACAAGTCTTCATTATACAAGAGAGGGGAAGGAGACGTTTTACTCAGCCGAAAATGGAGGATTTGAAAAGCTAACAGGCATTCCTATTGAGGAGCTTGGCTGCAAGAAGTGTCATGCTAAGACAAAAGCTGACGGAACGCCGATAAAAACTGAAGAATACAAGCCAGACTGCTACGACTGCCACAAAACTCCGGGAGATGAGGTGGAAGATAAAGTTTGCCTTGGATGCCACGGAAGGCAGGGAGTTGAGTTAAAGCTTGAGAAGAAAATGCCTGAGCTATTCTCGGATGTTCACAGAGAAGCTGGATTGAGTTGTACTGATTGTCATACCGCTGACGATGTTCACGGAGTTGGTGAAGAGGGTAAGAGCTCGCTGCTGGAAAGTACGATAAAAGCGAAGTGCGAGAACTGTCACGAAGCCGAAAAGAACACTGCCCATTTGCTGCACAAAGAGAAAGTGGATTGTAAAGCCTGCCACGTTAAGACAGTCATCTCTTGCTACAACTGCCACCTTGACAGTCTTGTGGAGGCTCACGTTAAAAGACCCTACGCTCCCTTGAGCGGATTCAAAATACTGATGAACTTCAACGGCAAAGTCACCTCCGCAACGCTTATGGTTCTGAAGTACGAGGACAAAACGTTTTACGTTGTAGCTCCGTTCTTCTCTCACACGGTAACAAAAGACGTTAGCTGTTCTGACTGCCACGACAACGAGGCTTTGAAGGAGTACGAAGAGAGTGGAAAGATCGTCTTTACAAAATGGAACGAAAGCAGTGGAAAGCTTGAGTGGAAGAAGGGAGTGATTCCTCTCGTTCCCGACTGGAGAAATGCTTTCGTTCTCGACTTCCTCGATTACAAAGCCGATCCTCACAACCCAGTGAAACCCTTCGACCAGAACTGGACTTACATGAAAACGGGAGCAGACTTAACTCAGATTCTCTATGGAGAGCCGTTGACCGAAGAACAGCTCGAAAAACTGGCTAAGAAAATATGATGGTTACTTAAAATTTTTTTATAATTTTATTTTTCATTTAACCGTTATAATGGAAAATTTTAAGATCGGACTAAACAAAGTATTTTTGAATGAAAAGCGATGTCATTGAGGATATTTTGGAGGAGTGGATAAGCAGAATTCGAGATGAAATTCCTCCCGAATTCAGAGACGAATATACGAATTTCATCAAAAAGATTGCTTTTGAAGTGCTTTCCGGGAGAAAACAACCAGAGGATATCGCAAAGGAAGTTGACGAAGTATTTATCGAGAGATTTTTAAGGAGAGGAGTAAAAATAAAGGAAATTGCAAAGAGAGTCAAGGTACTTCTTCAAGTAATTTTGGAAAAGCGGAAAATTGAAGAAGCTCGGGAAATGATAGTTAGATTGGCACTTCTACAGCCGGAAATCTTTTACAAAATTTTTGAAACCTACGAGAAAATTCTCAGAGAGGAGGAAGAGAAAAGAAAGAGATTCGAAAGGGCCTTGAGGGTTCTAAGCAAAGTAAGTCAGGCAGTAAGTAAAATCGGAGATGAAAAAGCTCTTCTCAAGAGCATTTGTGAAATAATAGTTAAAGAAGGAGGATACGCTTACGCTTGGATCGGCTACAAGAGGGAAGATAAAAGCGTTCAGCCTGTTGCGAAGGCTGGAAAGGATGGTTACGCTTACGAAGTTAAAATTACTTGGGACGAGAGTGAAACTGGGAAAGGTCCAACTGGAACGGCTATAAGGACGGGAAAAATCGTTGTTGTGAGAGAAATAGATACAGACCCAAGATTCGCTCCTTGGAGGGAGAAGGCTTTGAAAAGCGGATTCCGCTCGAGCATTGCTCTTCCTTTGGTAGTTAAGGGAGAAGTAATCGGTTCTCTCAACATTTACGCCTTTGAAAAAGATGCTTTTGATGAAAAGGAAGTGGATTTACTTAAAGAAGTGGCTGAAGTAGTCTCTTTTGGAATTTCTTCGATAAGGGAGGTCGAGGAAAGAAGGAAGCTTGAAGAACTATATAAGGCGATTGTAGAGAGCTCTAAGGCTGGCATTATAGTTGTGAGTAACGGTAAGATAATCCACGCTAACGAAGCTGTCGAAAGGGTGAGTGGTTACAGTAAAGATGAATTGATGGGAATGCCCTTTATCAACATCTTCTCCGAAGGTGATAGAGAGGATATTCTGAGGGTTTACAAGCTTGTTTCCTACGATCCAAAATACGTGGCTGAAAATTTAGAGGTAAGAATTCTGAGAAAGGATGGGGTGAGATGCTTCGCTTTAGTTACCATGGCATCCATTCCCGAGCTTAGATGTGTCGTGGTGTCTTTACTCGATGTAACGAAGCTTAGAGAGATGGAGAGGAAACTGAAAGAGAGCGAGGAAATGTACAGAAGCATTTTCGAGTTCTCTCCTCTTGGGATAATCATTGTCGGAAGGGACATGAGAATTATTGACTGTAACGATGCAGCACTTAAAATGATAAAAAGGAGGAGAGAAGAGGTTGTCGGGAAAAAATGGGACGATTTGGGATTTCTTGATGAAGAAGAGCTTTACAAAGCTATGGAGGTATTTTACAGAGTTTTGAGAGGGGAAAGCGGAACTTACGAATTTAGAATAAAAGTGGACGGAGAAGAAAAGTGGGTGAATCTGTTTCCGGTTTTACTTAAGAAAGACAACAAGCCCTACGCTTTTTTGAACATAATTGAAGATGTGACTGAGAAAAAGAACTATGAGAAGGAGATTAAGGAGGCGCTTGAAAGACTTGAAATTCTCCGTTCTATCGATCATGCCATACTCTCCGGCAAACAGATGAGAGAGGCAATTCAAGAAGCTTTACAGCTTGCGAGGAGAAAACTTGGATTTGAACTTTTAGCTTGCTTGGTTTTAGGGGAGGAACCTTTTACCGTTCAAGATTCGGATGTAGAAATAAATTTGAATGAGAAGCTTTTATCTAAGTTGGAGGATAGAGTTGTCGAGAACATTCTTCAGCTTGGAGAGATGACGGATCTTGAAATAGAACTTTTGAAAGCTGGGTTAAAAAGCTACGTCTTAATACCTCTCGTTTCGAGGGGAGAAACAATCGGCGCACTTGTAGCAGCTCAGAAGTCCTTCGACGAAAAAGATAGGGAAAAAATTGAGTTTTTGCGAACCCTCGCTGGGCAGTTTGGGATAGTCATTCAAGAAGCGAGGATGTTCGAGATGAGAATGAAATCTTTGAAACAGATCGAGGATAACATAGTAACCTTAGCTACTCTCGTTGACAAAATAAAGAATCCGCTTGCTGCAATAACGCTCCTCTTAGAGGATGTCGAGGGAGAAATTAAAGAAAGAATTGAAGAGCAGGTAGGGAAAATAGTTGAAATTGTACGAGAGGTTGAAAAAGGATGGGTAGAATCTGAAAACGTTAGGAAGTTCCTGAAGAGGAGCTGGGAAGACAAATGAGCGTTTTACCACAAAGTTCATAAAACTAACACTCCAATAATCCTTTGCTGCGGGGGTTGCCGAGTCAGGAAAAGGCGCCGGATTTAGGGTCCGGTCCCGTAGGGGTTCGTGGGTTCAAATCCCACCCCCCGCATAGCTCGTATCGTCCAATGAGAACAAAAGCAGGCTTTATTTGATGTTTTATCGATTTTAAGACGTTGTTAACGAATTTGGAGATGTTAGAAACGTTTTCTTTAAGCCAGTAGTATACTTCAGGTTCAAACCATACTGTCATGCGAATTTTTGAACGGTCTGGTTGAGCTTTTTTCGGCGATTCCGGCTTTTTCCTTTCTTTTTCATGTGGACGTCCACTGACGTTCATGGACGTTCACCATATCTTGTTGGTCCTCCAAGGTATATAAAGGGGTAGTAACAAACAAGCCCGGTTAAGATTTCAGAACTCTCCAAACTCTGACGACTTCCGCTTTTGCTGGTCTTCCTTCCACGAATATTTCAATAGCTCTATGCCTTCCACTCTGATGTATAAGCCTCGGTTTGCTTACTTTTCTTCCGACGCAGCGAATTTTCTCCCCTTCAATCCTCTGGCTCGACATAACCTTCACTCCACAGCTCCATTAAAATGTCGTTGACCAAGCTCAAATCAAGTCGTAAAGCTTCAGCGATTTCATCAGCCCAAACTCTATCCTTCCCCTTGATGTATTCGAGAATTTCTTTCTTAGCTTGCTCTTTTGGTATTTCCCTTAGCTCAACAACTTCGATTCCTTTCAGCTCCTCGGCAAAATGCCTTATCGCCTCTCTTATGGCTTCAGCCTTCGAAACCTTCAGCTTTTCAACAATTAGGTTGAGCTCCTTC
>NZ_WANY01000178.1:0-5630 GCF_015521575.1 Ferroglobus sp. | reverse complement strand
TTTCAGTCGGAACTCTCTCCCTCTCAAACAACTCAAGTTCCTTCACAAATTCTTTCAGCTTCATCAAAATTGGTTGAGAAATATTCTGAAAAGGTAAAGTTTATGGGTCTCAGTATTCATTCGAAAACTTTTTATATACTTTGCTATTTTGAGACTCAGTGACAAAGTAACAAGGTGGTGGAATGAGTGGCGTTATAGGGAAAAGAATAAGGATCGAGAGGGTAGTAAATAGAGAGAACGGGAACACGGTAATAGTTCCGATGGATCACGGTGTTTCTTTGGGACCGATTCACGGACTGATAGACATTGCAAGTACGATAAACGAGGTTGCTGAAGGAGGAGCTAATGCGGTCGTTGTTCACAAAGGCATAGTGCCGATAGGTCATCGGGGCTACGGAAAAGATATCGGACTTATTCTCCATCTTTCCGCATCAACGAAGCTATCTCCAGATCCGAATAACAAAGTTCTCGTGGCTACTGTAGAAGAAGCTATAAAGCTTGGAGCTGATGCAGTTAGCGTTCACGTGAACGTTGGGAGTGAAACGGAAGCGAATCAGCTTGAAAAACTTGGGAAAATTGCGAAAGAGTGTGCTGAATGGGGAATGCCCTTACTCGCTATGATGTACCCGAGGGGGAATGGGATCAATCAATTCGATGAGAAAGCCGTGAGTTTGGCAGCGAGAGTTGGTGCTGAGCTTGGAGCGGACATAGTCAAAACAAACTTTACTGGGAGCATTGAAAGCTTCAAAAAAGTGACAGAAGGTTGTCCGGTGCCAGTCGTTGTGGCTGGAGGGGAGAAGATGGACTCCCCCGAAGATATCCTTAGGATGGTCGAGATGGCTATGGATGCTGGAGCGAGAGGGGTGGCTATAGGAAGGAACATTTTCCAAGCTGAGAACCCGAAGAAAATGACGAAAGCTATAGCTATGATAGTCCACGAAAACGCCACTCATAAGGAAGCTCTGGAGTACCTAAAATCGGAAGAGTAGAGCAGAAGCGTTTCTTGTTTATTTTTAAACATTTCGAATCGCATAGCAGCTGATTAAAATAGTAATCGTTAAATATAGCCGAACAGAGTTATTAAAAGACGGTGATCTGTTATGCCCATTGAAGTGGAGATTATAACCGGCAGAACGATTGATCAAGGTAAGACAGTTGAGGAAAAGTTAACAGAGGAGTACTTCAAAGCCGTAAGCTACTGCGAGTTAAACGAGGAAGATTTCAGATCTCTCGGCTTGAAGGAAGGCGATAGGGTAAAAATCAAGACGGAGTTCGGCGAAGTAGTCGTTTTTGCAAAAGTTGGAAGCGTTCCGAAAGGCGTGGTTTTCATTCCGATAGGTCCCTATGCGAACCAAATTACCAGCGACGATACGGATGGGACGGGAATGCCCCTTTTTAAAGGTGTTAAAGGGGTAGTTGAGAGGACTGAGGAGAATGTGAAGTCTATAAAAGAGATTTTAGGGGTGGAGTGAATGGAAAACGTTGTCTGTACTTTTTGTGGAAGCGTTTGTGACGACGGTGTATTTGAGAACGGGGATGTAAGAAAGCTTTGCGCCCTCGGGAAGTCTAAGTTTTCAAAAAAAGAGAGGATTAAAGCCCCGATGATTGATGGCAAAGAAGTTAGTTACGAAGAGGCGATTGAAAAAGCAGCTGAGATTCTCGTTGAAGCCAAAAGACCCCTTCTTTACGGATGGGCGTCTACCGTGAACGAAGCTATAAGACTCGGAGTTCTTATTGCCGAAAAAGTTGGTGGAATTTACGATCAGTGCGCGAGCGTCTGTCATGCTCCGGGAACGTTGGCTTTGATAGAGGAAGGTGTTCCCGGTGGAACTCTCGGTTCGGTAAAGAATAGGGCGGATGTCGTTATTTTCTGGGGAGCAAATCCGGTTGAAGCTCATCCAAGACATCCAACGAGATACAGCGTTATGGCTAAGGGACTCCTCATCAAAGATAGAAAGAACAGGAAGGTTGTTGTGATTGATGTTAGAGAAACGAAAACTGCAAAACTTGCTGACATCTTCGTTCAGATAAAGCCGGGTTACGATTATGCGATCATCTCTGCTTTGAGAGCGATCGTAAAAGGAGAAAAAATCGAAGCTGATGAGGTTGGAGGAGTGCCCGTAGAAAAACTCTACGAACTTGCTGAATTGATGATGAATGCGAAGTATGGTGTCATATTTTACGGGTTGGGAGTCACTCAGTCGAGGGGAAGAGATAGAAACGTTGAAAACGCTATTAAATTGGTTCAGCAGCTTAACAGAAAAACAAGATGGGTAATCTGGCCAATGAGAGGACACTACAACGTTGTTGGGGCTGGAGAGGTTCCAGCATGGGAAGTCGGCTATCAGTTTGCAATAGACTTTAGCAGAGGCTACCCAAGATTTTCTCCAGCCGAATTCACGGCAGTGGAAGCTTTAGTTAGAAGAGATTGCGATGCAGCATTAATTATAGCAAGCGATCCAGCGGCTCATTTTCCAAGGAAAGCGGTAGAACACCTCAAAAAGATTCCTGTGATTCAAATCGACCCCCATCCGAACTTGACGACTCTTCTTTCGAACGTTGTAATTCCCTCAGCCATAGCTGGACTCGAAGCCGAAGGTTCCGTTTACAGAATGGACGGAATCGTGCTTAGAGTCAAGAAGCTCGTTGAAACTGAATACTGGAGCGATGTTCAGATTTTGGAGAAGATGTATGAGGAAGTTGTTAAAAGAGTAGGGTGATTTTCATGCTTTGGATTAAGAACGGTATTGTTATCGATCCGAAAAACGGGATCGAAGGAGAAAAAATGGATATTTTCGTTAAAGAGGGGAAGATCGTTGAAGAGAGTGAAGTAAAAAAGGAAGAGTGCAAGATAATAGATGCTTCCAACAAGCTTGTCGTTGCTGGCGGAGTTGAAATGCATTCTCACATAGCTGGAAGCAAGATCAACACCGGCAGATCAATGAGACCTGAAGAGATGAGAGTTGTCAGAAACGTGGCTGGTAAGTTTAGGGCTGTTGTAGGAAGGGTTCTTTTGACAGCTCCGGGAATCGGTTATGAGTATGCAAAAATGGGTTACACAACAGCTGTTGAAGCTGCTTCACCACCTATCGGAAGTCCCCACACCCACGAAGAACTTGACGCCATACCGATCTTGGATAAAGCCGCCTTACCCGTTTTCGGAAACTGGCACTTCGTTTTCAAGTTCGTCTCAGAAAAAGATCAGGAAAAGCTTCAGGCTTTCATAGCTTGGGCTATCGAGAGAACGAAGGGGTACGGCGTGAAAATCGTTAACCCCGGTGGAGTTGAGAAGTGGATGTACGGAAGCAACGTCAGAACGCTCGATGACGAAGTTCCAATTTACGGAGTCACTCCGAGGGAGATAATTACTGAAGTTGTCAAAGCTAACGAAGCTTTAAATCTGCCTCACTGCGTCCACATCCACTGCAACAATTTAGGAGTTCCGGGCAACTACGAGACGACGATAGAGACGATGAAACTCGTTTCTGGAATGAAAAACGAAAATAGACCCGTTTTACACGTGACCCACGTTCAGTTCAACGCCTATGCCGGAAGCAGCTGGAGAGATGTTTCAAGCGGAGCTGAGGAGATAGCGAAGTACGTCAACAAAGCTGACAACATCACGATAGACATGGGTCAGCCGATATTCGGACACGCTACAGCCATGACCGGAGATGCTCCCTTCCAGTTCACCCTTCACAAGTTAATCGGAGCGAGGTGGAGCAACAAAGATACGGAAATTGAAGGTGGAGCCGGGATAGTCCCGATAGTTTACCTGCCGAAGAATCCCGTCCACGCTTTGCAGTGGGCTATTGGTTTGGAGTTGGGATTACTGATAGACAGCGATAAAGTCGTGATCTCCACTGACTGGCCAAACGGAGGACCTTTCACAGAGTATCCATACATAATGGCGATGTTGATGAGCAAGAGAATGAGAGAAAAGGAGCTTGAGAGGGTAAGTCCCTACGTGCAGAAAGCTTCAAGTTTACCAGCTATAGATACCGAAAAAACGCTCTACGAGGTTATAAAGATGAGCAGAAGCTTGCCCGCCAAGATCCTCGGAATGGAGAATAAAGGTCACCTTGGAGTTGGAGCCGACGCTGACATAGCCATATACAACATAAACCCGAACGAAGTTGATCCATCTGCGGAGTACGATCTCGTAAACAAAGCGTTCAGAAAACCTGCTTACACGATTAAAGATGGTGAGATCGTCGTAAAAGATGGAGAACTTGTTGCAGAGACGTGGGGAAGAACTTTCTGGGTGGATGCGACGAAGAAGGTTAGCATGGAAGCTATCGAAGCGGATCTCGACGAGTACTTCCAGAACTACTACACGGTCGAGAGGATAAACTTCGGAGTTGATGAAAGGTGGGTTAAGAAGCCCGCAAGATTGGAGGTGAGCTGATGCTAATTTTAAAGCCTAAGAAGGACTTTGAAGTTAGCGTAGAGGCGGAAATCACTCCAGATTTGGCTGAGAAGAGCGAAGAGGAAATTAAGAACTTTGAAGTTTGGTACGGAAAGTACAAGGTCAAGCTTGGAGAGCTTTTCGAGATTAAAAAGGAGGGAGATGAGAAAAAGCTCATCCTTGACGGAGATTTTTCCAGAGTAAAGTGGATCGGTAGAGGAATGACTGAAGGAGAGATCGTTGTAAAGGGTAACGTTGGTGCCCACTGCGGAGCGTTCATGTCCGGAGGAAAAATTGTTGTCGAAGGAAACGCTGACGACTGGCTCGGAGCTGAGATGAGCGGTGGAGAAATTGTCGTAAAGGGAAATGCAAGAAACCTCGTCGGTTGTGCTTACTACGGAGATCTTGAAGGAATGAAGGGTGGGAAAATTCTAATTGAGGGAAACGCCGGAAACTACATAGGAGAAAAAATGGTTGGAGGGGAGATTGAGATTAAGGGTAACGCTGGAGACTTCATAGGGACGGAGATGAAAAACGGAACGATAATCGTTCATGGAGACTGCGGCTTCGTTGGAGGAGATATGAAAGGTGGGACTATAAAAATCGGAGGAAAGTTCGATCTGCTTCCAAGCTTCAAAAAGGCTGAAGATGGATGGATAGGGGACGTGAACGTTGGAGGAGAAGGCAAGATAGTTAAAATTTAATTTTCTCCTTTATCTCTTTTGCTTTAACAATAGCCGTGTGGCTGATGAACCTTGGCAGATATCTCTTAAGCATTTCGCAGTCAACATCTATCTCCGGCATTTCGGCTTGCATACTTTCCACTTCAACAACTTCAACCTCCTTCCCTTCTGCCCACTCCTTTATAGTCCTTATAAATGGCTCCGACTCGTTTTTTCCGTAAAATATTACCGCATTTTCACTTCTTTCAGGAGGATTCAACCTTTCGAGTATTTTGAAGAGTACTCCTCTCTCAACTTCCCTAACTTTGCAGGAATTCAGAAGTAGCATGAACTTGGCAACATCTACAACTTTTTTCATTAAAGGAGGAGAAATCGCGAAAACGAAGTCTGCCGAAGATTTTAAAGCGAGCAATCCTCCGAGACTATGACCTACAGCGTAAATTCTCTTGTACTTTTTTCTGAGATAGCTAATAGCACCCTCCACGTCGTTTAAAACGTGTTCATTCAGAGGATTCTCGTTTTCCCCATGCCCCCTTAAG
>NZ_WANY01000177.1:0-11755 GCF_015521575.1 Ferroglobus sp. | reverse complement strand
TCCCAAAGCCATTCCTAAGAGTCCTCTCGGCTCATAACCTGGCAAATCGAGCCCTTTTACTTCAGCCCCCTCAACTCCGAATTTGTCGCTGATCCTCCTTATTCCCTCGGCGAGGAGGTTTCCTATTCCCTCCCTCTTCGCTATTTTTTCTATCGTTTCGAGAATGAATTTTTCATCTCCGAATTCAGCTTTTTTCAAGTTCATGAGGTAAGCTATCACGCTTCCGGTTGAGATAGTGTCTAATCCGTACTTATCGCAGAGGAGGTTAGCTTTCAGAACAACTTCGGCTTTTTTATTTCCGCACAGACTTCCGAAGGCGAAGAGAGTCTCGTACTCTGGACCTTCTACGAATTCGTCGTCGATCTTGGAAATCTTTCCGCAAGCCACCCTACAGGAGTAACAGGCTTTCTTTCTTTTGTAAAACCTTTCTTCCAAATATTCTGGAGAAAGCTCTTCAATATCGAATTCTCCGTCCTTCCAGTAGTAACTCGGCAAGGTCCCGGTTTCGTTAGTCAAGTAGATGATCCTCGGCGTACCGAACCTCGTTAAACCTCCGCAAGTTCTCTTTATCCTTTCTTCGAATTCTTCTTTAAGTTCGGAGTATTTTTCGTAGTTTGCAACTCTCTCCTCGACGTCCTCATCTCCCTTCACGGCAATAGCCTTAAGCTTCATTCTTCCCATCACAGCTCCTCCGCCGCATCGTCCGAATTCTCTTCCCTTCGCATGTTCTATACTTGCGAATCTGACGAGGTTCTCTCCAGCCACTCCAATACAAGCCACTTGGAACTTCCTTCCGAATTCCTTCTTTATCTCGTCCTCCGTTGAGAAGGTGTCCAGACCCCAGAGGTCTTCAGCGTTGACGATCTCCACTTTTTCGTTGTCAACGACGAGAAGGCTTGGTTTTTCTGACTCTCCTCTAACAACTATGGCTTCGTACCCAGCTTTAGCGATCTCCACTCCAAAATACCCTCCGCAGTTTGATTCAGCTATGAATCCAGTTAGAGGAGACCTAAATACAGCCTCACATCTCGCTAAACCGCTCATTCTCAATCCAGTAAGAGGTCCTACCGAGAAGATTATCACCTTCTCCTCCAACGGTTCAGCTTCGAATTTGAGAAATCTATCCAGAAGGTAGAATCCGAGCCCTTTTCCTCCGGGGAACTTTTTTTCCTCGATTTCTTCAATTTTCCTCCTCTCCAGATCAACGAGCAGTATCACGATAAGAAAAGGGGCTGGAATAGTAAAATTTTTTTCCCTCAAATCATCCTATGAACATGAGAAAGCTGTTCACGCTGATAGCTCTGCTCCTCCTCTTCGCATCAACATCTTCAGCCGAGTTCGTAAACGCCACTCAGAAAAATATAAAGGCGGTGGCTGTTGTTAGCGGAGAAAACAGGGGAGCTACGATAAATATAACCGTTATAGTCACTCCGGGCAACGGAAGGGTCTTCGTTTCCACGCTACCTTACACCGAAATAGACATGCAGGGGAGTGCACAGCTTGCGGCAATAACAGCTTGCGATTTGACCGGTAAGGACTTTTTGAAGTACGACTTTTTCTACATAATCGAAGCTGAAGCTCCTATAGTTGGGGGGCCATCGGCTGGAGGAATTATGACCGTCGCAACAATAGCGGCACTTCTCGATCTGCCGATAAGGAAAGACGTATTTATGACCGGAATGATCTATCCGGACGGATTTATAGGGCCAGTTGGTGGAATCCCCTACAAGCTCGAAGCGGCAGCGGAAAGCGGGGCTAAGATTTTTTTGATTCCCAAAGGTCAGAGGTACGTTGAGGTGGAAGAAACCAAGAGAATTCAGAGGGGACCTTTTGTGTTAATCACAACCGAAACGAAAACCGTTGACGTTGTCGACTACGGGAGAAAGCTTGGGGTAACGGTAATCGAGGTTGAGACGGTCAATGAGGCTTTGAAGTACTTCACCGGATACGAGATAAGGAGGAGCGAAGGAAAGATTGATCTGAGTCAGTACTCTTACTTGCTCAAAAAACTCGCAGATTACATGAGGGAGAGAAGCGAGAGGATATACTCCGAATTCGAGAAGGTTGCGGATAGGGATGTGAAGGAAAACATAGATAAAAGGCTCGAGGAAGCGAGGAAGAACTATGAAAGGGGGAACTACTACACGTCAACGAGCCAGTATTTCACCGCAAACATATTCATGCGAGCGGAAATCTACAGAAAGACGCTAAATGACGAGAACTTTGAAAGGGAGGTCAAGACGATAGAAGAGGAGATAGAAGCTGTGAGAGGTAGTTTAAATCAGGAGTACGGACTAATCGCTATGCAGCTTGTTGGAGCTGCTGAAGAGAGATTGGGGAGAGCTGAGCAGTATTTGGAGAAGGCGAGGACATCGGAAAATTTCGAGGAAGCAGCGTTGTACTTAGCTTTTGCAAAGGAGAGGGTTGAGAGTGCTAAAGTCTGGTTGTCCCTCCTTCCGGAAATAAGGGAGGACGTTCCGATAAAGAAGGAAGAAGTTGTCAGGAGAGCTCAATTCTATTTAAGCACCGCCGAGTCGCTGTTAGTTTACTCGAAATCGATAGGTGGTTTTTCGAGACTTCTCTTCGGAGAAAACTCTGCGGAAAGTAGCTTGGAACTTTCAAAGAAGCTGTACTCTCAAGGCTACTATTTCGGCTCGATTTTCGCTTCGATAGACAGCATGGTTAAGTCGGCTGTTGCAATCGAGCTGATCGGTGCTAAAAGCCTTGAAGAGAAGATTAGCGCTGCGAGAGACTCAGCGAGAGCTTCCCTTTCTGAAGCTGAGAAGGTAACGCCGATATTGGCAATCGCGTATTTCGAGTACGGGGAGACTTCCGAAGGCGTTTACAAGTTGATTTATTACAAGCTTTCCGAGAGGATTGCCAAGCTTATGCTGAATCTCGCCGGAGGAGGGGAGGTTGAGCTTGTCAAGAGCGAATACGTGTTGCCCGAAACAACTCCGGCTGTTGAGAACGTTGGAGAGAGAATTTACGAAAGCGTGAAAAAGAGTGTGGAGATTCCGGGATTCGAAATAATAGTGGGAGTTGTTGCGGCATCTTTAGCTGTTTATGCGAGGAGAAAAGCGAGATAGCCGGCAAAAAGCGTTGAGAGGAAATTGACTCCAGCGTTGTTCAAAATTTTCCTTCTTTCAAGAGTCGCTCCAAGCAAGCTGTCGATGTGCACGCCAATAAATCCAGCTAAAAGCACTATTGGGTTTAGAGATATTGCCGCAATTATCAAGCAACCCATAAAAGCGGCGATCTCTCCGAGAGGAGATATCGCCCCGTCTTCACCGACTTTTACCTCTTTAAAATTTGTTATCAGGTAGGCTTTCTTAGCTGTCTGCCCGATCTCGCTGGCTAACGTGTCTCCCAAAGCCGTTGCTATGCTGGCTGAAAAAGCTACGGCATAACTTGCATCACCGGTGTACTTGTAGTTCAAAGCGAAGAATATCGCTGGCAAAGTGTTCGCAAAAACGTTTTCGAATCCCCTCGCCCCGCCTCTTGCCTCCGCTACACCTCTGAGTCTTTTCAACTCGTACTTGTATTTTGTTGCCGCAGAACCAATAGCGAAGAATAGAAAGAGTTGGAGAAACAAAAGAATGCTGGAAATTGCTGAAATAACTCCGGTAATTATGGCTGCGAGCAGCCCGGTAATGTCCGCAACTTTCGTTTTTATAGCCACGTAGCTTAGAGTTAAAGCGACGAAAAATGCTACAAGAAGCTCAAGGTAACCTATATGAATGCTGTAAATTTCGAATATTAGGAATATAGTTGGTGGAGCAACTATTTTGGCGAAAACGCTATCGTTCACCTCTTCAACCAGAACGAGGGTTGTTGAAACGGTTAACGAAACGAAAATCGTCGAAGCGGCAAACTCATTTTTGTAGAAGTAAAGAAAGAGGGAGGATAGGAGTGTGTAGTAGAGAATTCTCGTCAGGGGTTTAAATTTCCTTTCGGAAATTGATGATAGGAAAAAACCCGGGAAAACGACGCTTTTCGATACGTGGTAGGTGGACAAAGTGAAGGGGATTGACAGGAGAAGGGAAGCGAATTCCTCATTTTTTGGAGATTTTGCTCTGTATGCGGAGTAAATCAGGAGGGAGAGAGTTACTCCGATAACTTCCCAAGTGCTTAGGTATTTCGAAATGAAAGCGATCGTCAGGAGGGGTATATTCATTGGTTAGACTTAAGTATTTGGCTTAAAAAGTTTAGTTCGGGATGAGGGAGTTAATAGAAAAAATTTATGCGAAAAGGCTCGAAAAATCTCTAAGGAAAGAAAATCTTCCGAAATCAGTTATGGTTGTTACGGATTTTCCGAGTTTAAAGAGAAATTTCGAAAAGTTCCTTCAGTTCATCGATTGGTGTAAGAAATTTTCCATCGAAAATGTGGTTATATGCGTTGACTCCTTGGATAATAGCTTTGTTAACAACTTCTCAAAGCTTGAAGCGGAAGTGGAACTAATCGGAAAAAACGGAGTTCGGAAATTTGGAAAAGGTTTGCCGAAAGTCTACGTAAACGTTGGCATAACTGGGAAGGAAGAAATCCTTCTTGCTGTGAAAGAAATTTTGAAGAAGAACAATTTGAGCGAAATCGATCTGAATTCGATAGAAAGGATGATAGAAGAAAATTTGCGGTTTAAAATACAGCCGGATTTGATAATAAAAGCTGACGACAGCGTTCCGGAGTTTCTGATCTGGCAGATAGTTTACAGCGAGCTGTACTTTATCGATGCGGACTGGGAAAGTTTTAGATATATCGACTTTCTAAGGTGTTTGAGGGACTACCAGAGGAGGGAAAGGAGGTATGGACGATAGGCTTAGGATGATTAGGGTTATAGCGGATTACCAGTTCGGGGAGGGAGCAGGAGAAGTTTTATTTCCCGATGACGTCGAGCTCGTAATTTCCAGATCCACCGGAAAGGTCAGGCAGGTGAAACATAGGGGAGTTAGGATAGCAACTCTAAAACCCGACACTGGGCTTTTCAGTTTGAGTATCGAAGGAGCGAGAAGGCTTAAGGAGTTCTTCAGCTATCCTAAGCTGAGGGTTGTGGTAATGAACGAAGTGGCTGATTTCATCGCAAGGGGAAAAAATGTTTTTGCGAAGCACGTTGTTGAAGTGGACGAGGATATTAGGGCTAACGATGAGGTCATAGTAGTTAACGAAGAGGACGAGTTGCTTGCAACTGGGAAGGCTAAGCTTTCGGCATTTGAGATGCTTGCCTTCGAAAGGGGAGTGGCTGTAGAGGTTAGGCAGGGTGTTAGGAAATGAAGAGGTATGTTGTGGACAAAGCAAGTCGCATCCTTTACGTGAAAAAGGACTCGATTGTCGACAAACACCTAAGGTTTGAAGGAAGGGTGAGAGCCGGACTGTTCGTATCCTTTTGGGGAGATGTTGAGGCGGAAGAAGTCGTTCTCTCTCCTGGCTGCTTCGTTAGAGGAGAGATAAGGTGCAAAAATGCCGTTATAGGACCTAAGTGCAGGTTTTCCAAAGTAATGGCGGAGAATAAGGTAGTTGTTTTTCCAAAATCGGTTGGAAACTTCGTTGAAGCGAAGGAAGTTTTATTGAAGGAAGGTTGTTTCGTGGGAAAAGTTAAAGCGGACCTCATTATCGTTGACGGGAAAGCTGTTGTCAAAGAGCTGGAAGGGGGAAGAATTATTGCTTTGAAGGAATGAACAGTTTTTCAAACTCAAGAATTTTCTCCTTTTTTCCAGCAGCGATAACGCACATTCCGGGGAGAATTTTATCCACCTTATCAAGAACTTTTCCGTCCTTTTCGATTCCGAGAATTACCACATCTTTGAACTCCTCGGGTTTTCTTCCTACTATTTTTGCGTTCTCCAGAACTCTGTATTTGCTTATTAGATATCCCTCGTAGAAAAGCCTCTTGGCAGCGAACTCCCTTAAAACCGTGGACACAACGACCTCGGAAGTAACTGAAGGCAAATCGAAAACGTAATCCGCTCCCGCTCTATACAGCTTTTCAACGTACTCTGGATTGTTGCACCTCGCCACTATTATCAGATCCGGTTTCAGCTTTTTCAAAATCATCGTGACTAAGATTGCATCTGTATCGCTCGGCAGAGCGAGAATCGCTGAATTAAACTCGTCGAGATTGAAGTTTTGCCAGAACTCTTCACTTCTCGCATCACCCCTTACGAAGTAGATTCCCTCGACTCCTTTCTCTTCTACGTCAACAGCGACTACCTCGATCTTTTTAGCTAATAGGATTCTCGCAGCACTTTTCCCCACATCTCCAAACCCAACCACGAGAACCTTCAGAAGTATCCCCTCGCTTCCTCGAAAAGCCTCTGAATGTTCTCCATTTTTCCGAAAACTTGTATTGTATCACCAACATCTACTTTTAAAGATTTTTCTGGGCTGAAGTGAACTTTGCCTCCTTTGAGAACCGCTACAATTTTGATGTCGAAGTTTCGCTCTATTCTATTTACGCTTTCCCCTCTTATTTTCGAAAATTCGCTAACGCAAATTTCTGCAACTCCGTAGCCTTTGACGATCTCTCTTGCTTCGACTGTGCCTCTTATGTTCTCAGAAACGAACTTTGCCAGTTGACTTCCCGCTACGCTTTTAGGCAAGAAGACTTTCTTCGCTCCAGCCATGAGGAGGTACTTCGCATACTCTGGAAGGTTTAGGACAGCGTATTTATCCAGCTCGTAGTCTTGTAGAGTTAGCAGGATGTCGAGATTCTTCTCAGCCTCTTCAAATAAAACGATCGCAAGAGCTTTATCGATGTTGTTCCTTTTGAAGGACTCAAGGGAGTAGTCGGATAGCACAGCAGTTAAGCCCTCCTCAAGGGCTTCCCTAACTTTATCTTCATCGTCATCCATCAGCAAACAGTTTCTCTTGTTCTTCTTCAAATCTGAATAAACTATCTTGCTTATCCTGTTTATCCCGCATATAATTACGTGATCCTTTAACGAGCTTTCCTCTGGAAGTTTAAACAAAAGTCGTTTTTCGGCGAAGGGAATAACAACGTAAGGAAAGAAAAACCCGAAAATAAATGCTATCCCGTAAAGCATGACGAAGATCGTGTAAATTCTCCCTATGGTGGAGGTGAAAACGATATCACCAAAACCGACGGTGGTCACTGTCGTAATAACCCAGTATATTCCGTCGAAAAATGTGTAGATTTCGCCTTCCAAATACTTGAGAATCACAAAAATCTGAGCGAGAATGACAACGGAAAGGGAAAAAAAGAGGAGAGAAATAAAAATTCTCTTCCTCATTGAGGCTTCTCCATTAGCTTCGTCTTGGAAAGAATCTTACCGTCTCTCGCATGCGGATTTCTGAAGACTGTGTCGTTGCCCTTTTCTATCTCTCTCGCCTCGTCAGCGAGCTTTGCGGCTATCCTCATCATCTCATGAGCCGCAGTGACAAGAGGTATGTACTTCTCCGGATCCTTCTCGATGAAACAGCCTCTAACATCCACGTCAGCAACTTTTTCTGCTATGTAGTATGCTGCCATAGCTTTTGCTTTGGCGTAGGGGTTGCTGAATTTAGCAGCTTCAACAGCTTTCTCGGCGGTAATGACAACTTTCGGAAGTTCGGGTTTCTCGCCCTTCTTTAGAGCTTCAATAACCTTGTCTATTTCCTCCTGAACGATTCTGAAAGCACCGGTGGCAGCGAGTACTTTCACAACATCTGCGTTAAACAGAGCCATTTCCGTCGGGTCTAAAAATTCTCTCCTCGCTCCAATCATCGAGTCGGCGTTGACAAGAATGTAGCCGAAGCCTTTCTGCTCGAACTCCTCTTTAGCCTTCTTCGCCGGAGCATCGCTTATCACTATCACCGGCTTTCCTTCAAAAGCTTCTCTCGCTGCTTTCGGTCCTGGCAAAGCGGCGTTTGGAGAAACGACTATCACCAAGTCTGGGTCAAACTCCTTAAGCTTTTCGGCAATTTTAGCCTCTTCCGGCTGCATTTTTGCTCCGCTTGTAACTACTCTCACTTCTATATCCTCTCTGTCAGCCCTCTCATCAAGCAAATATTCGACGAGAAGAGCGGTTCCAATTGCTCCCATTTTCAGAATTCCCACCTTTACCATGTTAGAAAAATTGGTTAAATTGGATAAAACGTTTTCTTTTTTATTCGAAGGTTAACAGAAGTTTAGCATACTTATATATACTTTCGAAGAAGATAAAAAAGAAGATAGAGAAGTAAGGTGATGTTTATCAGCTCCGTATTTGTATTGGCGGAGAGAATTCTCGAAAGTGGGGAAGGTGTGGTGATCGAAAACTTAAAAGAAGTTTTCGAATTTTTGGAATTCTTTGGTTTCATAAAAATAATTGGAGAAAAATATATCGTGACGGATGCTGGTAAAAAGCTTATAGGTATTTAGCTATAGCGCCCTTGGAAATGTCTTTTGCCAGATCTTCGTACCTTCTTATGAATTCCTTACCCTTCTCGGTTATTGCGTAGCAGGTTTTACCATCAACTTTTACCCTTTCAAGAAGTGCCAGCTCCTCTAATAGGCTGAAATACTTTTCAGCAATCTTGAAATTCAAATTGGCTCCGTACACGATTTTTGTTTTACTTGTGGGTGTTCGAGTTCGACAAAGAATCTCGTAAATTATTTCAAACTTTGAACGCCTTTCATGCATTTTCGACACCTGTAGATTCTTGCGGCAATAACCACTACACAGTTATATCCGCTCTAATATTTAATTTTTTCTTTTTATTTAAAGAAATGTCTTGATTATTGTTATAATAATAAATCGTTAGCCGTCAGAACTCGATGAACTCCCTATTTCTTATCCTCATTATATCGTGGGGCGGCACCGTTGGAATCACGCTCTTTTCGATGCTTAAAGTGTAAACTCTTGAAAGTCCGATCTCTCCAACTTCCGAAGTTTCAAGTTTCAAAACGATGTCGAAAAATGAAGAGTAATAGTCCTCGTAATTCCTCTTATTGAAAAGGAACAGATTGGTTTTCAACTCTTCGCACAAGCTCCAGACAGTTCTTAGAACTTCCTTGTAATCCTGGTGGAAGTACCTCATCAAACCGAAGCCGAGGTAAACTATGAAAGCATCGCTTGGTAGATCCCTTATAAGCTTGACGAGAGTCCTTGCGATACTTCTGGCGGTCTCCTCTCTTATGAAAGCGTAAAGGTTGTTGTTAAAAGCGAAGTCGCTGAACCCGATCTTGATGACTTTTATTCTCGATATATACTCGGAGAGCTTTTCATCGATCTTCGAGATTTCTTCAGCGTAAACCCTCTGCTTTCTGCATTCGGTATCTGAGTAAATAACATAGTAGAGATTTCCTTCTTTTCTCTTTATTATTTCATCAAGAAAAACGTGTTTAGCGTAGGCATCATCATAAACTAAAGCAGTGGATTTTCCTCGAAGTAGAGAAAGCATTTCGTTAAACTTCACGAAAAGACATCTCCGTTAAACTTTAAAAAAATTTTCGAATAGTTTTTAATTTCGAGAATGAAAGTTGAAAACGTGAGGGTGCTTGTCGTCGATGCCGGAGGAAGGGGAAATGCGATAGCTCACGCTTTTTCAAGGAGCGAAAAAGTGAAGGAAGTGTATGTTGCTCCCGGGAATGGTGGAAGTTACCTCTTCCCGAAGTGCAAACAAGCTGAACTGAATGGAAAAAAAATTCCGAGCATAAGAGCGATAGAGGATATCGTGAATTTCGCTAAAAATGCTGAGGTGGATCTCGCTTATATAGGACCGGAAGAACCTTTAAGTTTGGGCTTGGTTGACAGACTTGAGGAGGAGGGAATTCCGGCGGTAGGTCCTAAAAAGGAAGCTACTATACTTGAAGCGAGTAAATGCTGGGCTAAGGATTTTATGAGAAAAATAGGAGTACCGATTCCGGAGTACTGGAACTTCGACGATCCTGATGAGGCTAAGGAATTCATAAAAGATTACTACAAAAGCAACCCCGGAAAAAACCTTGTTGTGAAAGCTGATGGATTGGCTGCAGGAAAAGGTGTTTTCGTCTGCGATTCTGTTGAAGAAGCTTTGTTCGCTGTGGATGAGATAATGGTAAGGAAGAGGTTTGGGGAGGCTGGAAATAGAATTGAGGTAGAAGAGAGGCTTTACGGAATTGAAGTCGCTTTCACGGCTTTAAGCGATGGGAAACACGTTGTTCCGTTCGGACACGCCAAGGATTACAAGAGAGCTTTCGACCCTGACGATGTGGAGGGGATGAGGAAATTTTACATGGGCTACATGAGGAAGTACATAACAAAAGAGGAGGCTAAGAAGCTGTTTGATGAGGGAAAGTTGCTCAATCCAAACACCGGAGGGATGGGGGCGGTTTCACCACACCCGAAAGTTGATGAAGAGATTGAGAGAAAGATAATGGATCTTGTTGTGGAGCCCATAATAAAGAAGTTCAAAGAGATAGAGGGGATCGAGTTCAGAGGAGTACTCTACCCAGTTATAATGCTTGTTGAAGAAGACGAAGAATTGGTTCCGAAAGTTCTTGAGATAAACGTAAGGGACTGCGATCCCGGAGCTGAAGCCAAGCTTCCAAGACTCGAAAGCGATTTAGCTGAAATCTCCCTCGCGTTAATCGATAGAAGATTGGATGAGGTCGAAGTGAAATTCAGCAACGATTACTGCGTAGCCGTTTGCGCTGTCAGCGGCTTTATGGTTGGTAGGGAGGGAATCAAACCAGGTTATCCCGGGGACCATTACACGAATCAACCGATAAAAGGGATAGAAAATGTTAAAGACGCTTACGTCTACGCAAACGGAATTGCGAAAACGAAATCCGGTTACGAAACGACGGGTGGAAGAGTTCTGACGATTTCGGCTTTAGGTAAAACGGTTGAGGAAGCAAGAGAAAAAGCTTACAGAGAGCTTGAGAAAATAAGCTTTCCGGGGATTAGATACAGAAAGACTATAGGTTTAGACGTGCCAGAATGAAGCCGTTATACAGACTTTTTAACCTCTCCGCCGAGGATGCAGCCGAAGTCATGGCTACTATTGTCGAGCTTTTAGCTGAAAAAGCCGACGACGAAAAAGCGATAAAAACGTTGAAGGAAAAATTCTCCGGGGAAACGTTGCTTTTTGCCATGCTAACTTTTGGCAGACTTCTTGGAATTGGTTTGGCTTTGAACGACAAGAAGTTTGCCGAGGAAATACTGTTTGACTTCTACAGACTTATGGACATTCTCAAAGATGAAGGAAGGGAAAAGTTAGTGAAAAAGATAATGAGCGACATCTTGGAAGAAGTTTCCGGAGAAATAGACAGGTTTAAGGACGTCGTTTGAGTGCAGTAACGACTCCGTGGCACCTGCAAGCTGTGGCGATGAAAATTTTATCTCTTTTCTCAGCCCACCTGAAAAGCTCTAAGATTTCCTCTCCTTTTATAGCTCCCAATCCGGGTCTTAAGTAGATTGTTTTTATCACGAAACCCTCCGGGATTGCGAACTCTAAGAGGGAGTACATCGGAGCGGGCTTTTTAATTTTCGTCACCGGACAAACCTCTGGGGCTGAGCATTTAGGTAAGCACGTGTAATCTCTGTTATAGCTTACGACAACACTTCCTCTCCCGGCTGAGACTATTATCTTCGCTGGAATGCCGGAGAGGACGTAATTGACCCCCTCGTTCCAAACCTCAAGATCGAATTTTTTCGAAATAAGCGAAGCGGCTATATGAATCGGAGCGGTGGGAAAAATGTATTCGGGCTTTACTTCTTCGACAATCTCAAGCAGCTCTTGAATTTCTCCTCTCACGAACCTTCCTCCGAATTTTTCGACGTTAATCTCTCTGTTGAC
>NZ_WANY01000176.1:0-5192 GCF_015521575.1 Ferroglobus sp. | reverse complement strand
CTTGATGAAGCTTACAAGACGTTCATAATGGCTACGTTAGCGATCCTCTATGCTATAGTGTTCGCAGGAGCGTATCCGTGGCTGAGAGAAGTTTCCAACGTTCTTGGCGGAAAGGTCGCTCCGCTGATTGGTAAAGCTATTCACGTACCCTTCGACAAGAAGACGAATCTACTAATTGAAGCGTTCTCCCTGCAGAACTACCTGACATTCTTAGGAATAATCTTGGTTTCAACCCTCGTCATAGCTCCGGCGTTGTTTGCTGCCTTCGCATACCTCTCGAAGATACTCTCGGGAAGAGATGTGTCTTTCAAGAGAGTGTTCATAAACTTCTCCTACGCCCTCGTTCCAATAAGCCTCATGGCTTGGGGAGCTTTCTCCATCTACATCCTGCTCATCAACGGATCCTACGTGTTGAGAATCCTCTCAGACCCATTTAACTTGGGATGGGACTTATTTGGAACTGCACACCTCAAGTGGCAGCCCTACTTCACTTGGGCAATCCCCTACATACAGATGGCGTTTATAGTTGCCGGAGTGGTTTTCTCAACAAGAGCCGCTCACGAGATATCGTTGAGGATGTTCGATGACAAGAAAGCTGCGATAAGGGCAGCGATACCAATAGTGGCGGCAGTGATAGGCTACGCTTTGATAGTTATACACGTCTGGCTGGGCGGAGGTGTGTTCTTATGAGGGTCGGAGACATCATAGCGTTAATACTGCTAATTATTGGAGTCGTAGCGATAATAGGAGGGCCAATGTACTACAAATCTCAGGCAAAAGAAGAGAACGTAATAGAGATCAGGGCGAAGCAGTGGATGTTTGTGCCGAATAAAATCGTCGTCAAGAAAGGAGAAAAAGTCACGCTGAGATTCACCAGCGACGATGTCGCACATGGATTGTACATAGCTGCTTTCGGCATAAACGAAATCGTCGAGCCAGGGAAGTGGAAGGAAGTAACGTTTGTACCTAACAAAACTGGCACATTCGAAATAAGGTGCAACATCTACTGCGGAGAGCCTTATCCGAACTCCGGACTTGGACACTGGATAATGAGAGCAGTTTTGGTTGTAACAGATTAATAATTTAAAATTTTATTTTTTATAAAATTTTATTTGAACTTATTGTTTGTGCATTTGACCACTTTAAAATAAAATCAATATATTTTATACGGTAAAGATTATACATGTATTAACATTTCGAACGGCATTTTCGACTATTTAATATACGTGAGGCTTCGTAAATTTTAAATACCAATAAACAAATTTCGTCGTAAAAATCCCCTAAAAGTTTAGGGCTGAATAATGAGGGGATGCGAATGAACGTAACGAGGAGAGATTTTGTAAAAATGTGTGCTTTGACAGCGATATCAGCGGGAATTAGCAGCAGATACTTCGAAATTGCAACTTCAGCCGAGAAAAGAGAAGAAGAAATGAAAATCGTACGATCGACTTGCTCGCCAAACTGCACTGGAGCGTGTGCCTACAACGCCTACGTTTACAAAGGAAGAATAGTTCAGCTCATTCAGGCAGCGGACTATCCGGAAAGCGACTACAATCCGAGGGGTTGCTTGAAAGGACAGTCGATGTTAAACTTAATCTACGGACCTGACAGACTCAAAAAGCCGCTGATAAGAGTTGGAAAGAGAGGAGAAGGGAAATTTAAAGCTGTCAGCTGGGATGAAGCTTTGGACTACGTGGCTGATAAACTTGCTGAGATAATGAAGAAATACGGACCGGAAAGCGTAGCTTTATCGATACAAGTGCCAGGAACTGGCTACGTGCACAAAGGAGCAGCGATAAGACTTGCTTCGATGTTCGGCTGGAGCGTTCTTCACGGATACACAATGAACGGAGATCTGCCAGCATTCTGGTCTCAGACTTTTGGAGTTCAAACCGAAGAATTCGAATCGCTTGAGTGGGTGAACTCAAAGTACATAGCGATCTTCGGATCCAACATTCTCGTGACAAGGTTGCCGGATGCCAAGTTCTTGAGCATAGCCAAGGAGAGGGGAGCAAAAGTAATCATGGTGGACATGAACTTCACCCCGACAGCTGCGAAGGCTGACGAATGGATTCAGATCAACCCTTCCACCGACGCAGCCTTAGCTTTAGGAATCGTGAACATCATAATAAACGAAAAGCTTTACGACGAGGACTTCGTAAAAACCTACACGGATCTGCCACTTCTTGTAAGACTTGACAACCAAAAGAGGTTAAGAGCCTACGAAGTTAAAGAGCTTAAAGATGAAGCGGAGAAGATGAAGGAGAAGATTCCAGAGTACAGAGATCTTTTCGTTGTCTACGATGTTAAAGAGAGGAGATTCAAAATAGTGAATCCCGAGACTCTCGAAAGAGATTTTGAGCCGGCTTTGGAGGGTGAATTCGAAGTCGAACTCGTTGACGGAAAGAGGGTCAAAGTCAAGCCGGTGTTCCAGCTTATTAAGGAGCTTGTAAATAGGGACTACTCTCCGGAAAAAGTTGCGGAAATCATAACTCCGCCGGGCAGAAGCAAAGAGGAGTACGTAGAGATAATCAAGAGGCTCGGCAGAGAAATGGGAACGATAAAGCCCCTTCACATCATCTACGGAGCGAGCAACTACCAGTGGTTCCACGGAGACCTGAAAGGAAGAGCTCTCTCGCTAATAGTGGCTCTAACGGGCAACATAGGAAAGCCCGGAGCCGGAATTTCAACCTATGCTGGACAGTTCAAAATCAGATGGCCCCTTGGAATGTGGTGGCTGTTCAAAGGTAGAAAACCCAACTGGGTAACGTTCTTACTTTGGTTAAACAAAGAATACAGGCAGAGCGAAGAGTTTAGGAAGTACAATAGAGAGACGCCGTATCCAAAGAACGACGTTAAAGCTTTCGTTTTCGGATGGAACAACCCCTTCGATCAGCACAACATGGCGAACAGGCTTAGGGAGATGGCAACGAATGGAGAACTTGAACTGATAGTCGCCATAGACTTCCAGCAGACGACTTCAACGAAGTGGGCTGATGTCGTTCTGCCGGGAGTGGCTTGGTATGAGAAATGGGAGCTTACCGCCACAATTCTTCACCCCTACGTGCAACTTCAGCAGCCCGCTATAGAGCCGCTATTTGAGTGCATGCCGGAGATATGGATTTTCAAAGAAATAGCGAAGAGACTCGTGGAAAGGTGGGATGATCAAGAACTTAAAGAGCAGATAGAGGAATTCTATCCGGATCCAGAGTTGTTCAGAAAAGAGGAGGAAGCGAGAAAGAACGGAACCTGGAACTTAAAGCTTGCAAGAGAAATTGCGAACGAAGCTTCGTTGAAAGCTGCTGAGCTTATGCTTGGAAAGCACGAATTCACGAAAAACATAACTCTTGAGAGACTTTTAAGAGAGGGGGCAGTGAGATTAAACCTGCCAGCTCCGAACAACAGACAAATTCCGTTCTGGGAGCAGATTCACGAGAAAAAACCGTTCCCTCCGCCATCTTACCCTGCACCTCTTCCTAAGACAGCCAGATTCGTGAAGAGCGGAAGGATAGAATTCTACAAGGAAGAGGATGTCTTCATAGACTTCGGAGAAACTCTGCCAGTTCACAAAGACCCGTTCGTTGATACGGAGTACAAGGTTAATCCGGAGGCTAAGAACAAGTACAAGTTCGCTTATGTGACGAGAAACGCTCTCTACAGAGTGCACTCGACTCACAGTAACAACCTGACAATGCTTGAGTTGCAAGATTTCAGACCGAGAGTCTGGATGAATCCGGAAACAGCGAAGGAGAAGGGGATCAAAGAAGGAGATCTCGTGGAAGTTTACAACGACAGGGGAAGGGTTTATGGCTACGCGGTTCTCGATCCGGGAATTCATCCAAGAGTGATTATATTCGAACAAGGGTGGTGGAGCAGGTACTTGCGAGGAGCATCCTACAACACGCTGACGTTCCCGTGGGTTAAAGCAACTCATTTAGCCTACTTCGTTCCGGGAATCTGGGAGCCGACAACATGCTGGAACGAAACAGCTTGCGATGTCAGAAAGGTTTGAGGTGAGTTAAATGGTTAGGTACGGCATGGTTATAGATCTTAACAGGTGTATAGGCTGCAGAAGCTGTGCCGTAATTTGTAAAATGGTGAACAGCGTTCCTCCGGGAACGTGGTGGCAGAGAGTCGAAACAGTAGGCTCAAAAGAGCACATGGTTCCAGTAGGCGAATATCCAAACCTTTCTGAAGTTTTTCTTCCGGTACCTTGCATGCACTGCGAAAATGCTCCGTGCGTTAAAGTCTGTCCAGTGGGAGCTACTTGGAAGAGAGAAGACGGCTTGGTTTTAGTAGACTTTGAAAGGTGCATAGGTTGCAGATACTGCATCACGGCATGCCCTTACGGAGTGAGACAGTTCAATTGGCAGGATGCCGATGAGAACTTCAAGCAGGCTTTCGAAAGAGCTGGGTTTGAGGAGAACTGGTATGCGGTCAAAGATTACAAACACGGGTATCCTTTCGATCACAGGACTAAAGATGGAAGGCTCGTGTACACTAAAACGAGACCGAGGGGTGTTGTAGAGAAGTGCACGTTCTGCGTTCAGTTCGTTGACAAAGGCATAGCTCCCGCATGCGTTAGAGGATGTCCGGGAAATGCAAGAGTTTTCGGAGATTTAGACGACCCGAACAGCGAGATTTCTAAGATCTTGAGGGACAGATCCGTTTTCAGATTGCTCGAAGAGCTTGGAACTGAGCCTAAAGTTTTCTACATTCCTCCAGCCAGAAAAACGAAGAGAGGAGAGGTTGATTATAGGGAGGAGGTTAAGGGGTGAGTTTTGATGAGGAAGTATAATCTTGCGATGCTCGTACTCGGAATACTTGCAATAATTGGCTTCATCGCATGGATCTATCAGATTCAGAAGGGACTTATAGTCACGAACATGAGAAATCCGTTTAGCTGGGGACTTTACATTGCGATGTGGGCTTTCTACGTCGGTACAGCAGCTGGTGGTCTTGTTGTTTCCTCGGCAATCTACATCTTCGGAGCTAAGCAGCTGAAACCAGTTGCTCCGGTGGCTTCACTAACAGCATTTATCTTTGCTGTTGCTGCAATGCTGATGGTTCTACCCGACTTGGGAAGACCCGAAAGGGTATTCAACATACTACTCTACCCAAATCCAAAATCGCTGCTACCGTGGGACTTTTTGGTTCTTTCAACATATGCAGTTCTTTCAGCTATTTACACT
>NZ_WANY01000175.1:0-2993 GCF_015521575.1 Ferroglobus sp. | reverse complement strand
TATATTGGAGAGATGGAGATGAAAAGAAAGAATACTAAATTCAAAGGACGAGTTATTAAAAATCGATTTGCCAGATTCATTTTACAGAATTTTTCCCTTACAGCATTCTACAAGTACTTCAGTCTTTATGGGGAGAACTATTGGCTTCCTTTAGTATGGGTATTCTCGACAATAGTCTTTTTTGGTTATTTGTTTAACTCAATGGAAATTCAAAACCCTTGGGCAGCAAGTATTTTAACGTTCTTTCAGATGCCTCCAAAATACATGGAAATCTTCCTAAACTCAGATTTTTGGTTGCCTTTAGCAATATTATCCGAGCGGCTAGCTGGCATCTTATTCACGACTTTATTCGTTCTATCCATAAGAAGGAAATTTAAGAAGACCACTATTGAAGAATAGTGTCATCGTCACAGTGTCGGTCCCCACTCCCCTTCAATTATTGCCTTCCCCATTCTCTCTCATCACTTTTCCAAAACTTTCAATCCTTGAAGATTTATTTCGCTCATTGTTCAAAACTCCCTCAGTGCCTCAAGCACCACATCGGGATCATAGCGCTTGTATATGTACCTCGTCCTACCTCTCCCCTTTTTATCAAACACGAAGTCGATCAGCCTGAGCCTTTCGAGCTTGTTGAGGATCTCGTAAAAGCGCTGATAGCTAATCCCCACTTCTTTCTGGAAGAACCTGTAAAGGTCGCCGGCAGCTACCTCTCCCTCCAGCAAGTAAATCAGCCTCAGCATCTCCCTCTCGTCCGAGTTAAGAGCTGAGATTGACTTCGCTAAAAACACCTTCGCTCCGCCAGTGTAAACCGCTTCGACATCCTGCAGCTCCACTTTTCTACTTCCCCTTCTCTCTGCGTTATGACCGGCAGCTCTCAGCAAGTAGATTCCAAAGCGAAGATCCGCGCTTTCGACCGTCAGCTCGACAACTCTCTCGAAAGCTTCCTCGCTGAAAGCTCCTTTGACGAATCCGTGCTCCACTCTCCACCTCAGAATGTCCCTTATCTCGTCGTATCCGTAAAGAGGGTAGTAGACCGTCGTGTAGTGGAAGATAGCTCCGACCTCTGGATTCAGAGCGAGGGAGAACTTTATGTCCGTAGCTGCAGCGATAATTCCAAGCTTAACTCCGTACTCTTCCGGAGATTTCAGCAAGAGGTAGAGCAGTTCATTCACGACATCGATCGAAACAAAGTTTATGTCATCGAGAACCACGATCAGCGGTTTGTCGAGTTTCTCCATTATCTTCTCGTAGAGCTTTACGTGGCTTATTCCTGTCTGCGGCGCCTGATGTTTGCAAACTACTTCGAAAATCCTCGCGAGAATTTTGTAAGTTGTCCCATACGCAGGGCATCTTACATATACACTCTCAATTTTGTCTCCGACCTGCGAAAGAATGTAGAGGATCGTGGACGTTTTGCCAGTTGCTGGCGGACCTAAACACAGGGTGTTGATCGGGCTGTTACCCTTCAAAGCCGGCATTACGTTGGCTGCGAGCTGATTTAACTGCTGCTCTCTGTGAAGAAGAACCTCTGGAACGTAATCGGGATCGAAAACGTCCTCATTCTTGAAGACGCTCTCGTCCCAGCTTAGCATCCTTCTTCAACTCCTCGTACAACTTCTTAAGCATTTCCAATTCCTGCTGCATCTTCGCGAGCATTAGGAGGAAGTCCGGATTAGTCAGGTTCTTCATAGCCTCAGCCTTCCTCTTCTCCCACTCTTCTACCTCTCTAATGGCGTCCTGCGTTAATGGTAAGCCGCATCGGGAGCAGAATCTCGAATCAGCATCGTTGATGAACTCGCACCTCGGACACTGTTTTACTTCAAGATCCTTGTTCTCGTCCTTGGGCTTCAACCCGTAGAGGTTCAGAATAGCGTTCTCCACATCCTGATCTGCGAGGTGGATGTATACCTTGGTCATCTTCGTTCCGGGAACCCAGCCCATATATTTTGCTCCGACAATTTCTGGAACCTGCTGAAGCAGCTTAGTAGCTCTTGTGTGTCGGAAAAGGTGGGGGTAAATCCTCTTTTTGATGCCCGCTCTTTTAGCGATCTTTTTTAACTGCATCTGAAAGTCTTTGTACTCCATCGGTTGTAGGTGCTTCTTTCCGCTAAGTTTTACCCATAATGGAGCTTCCGGATCGTCTTTCAGCGGGTGATCCTTCAACCAATTTGCCAAGTACTGAGCAGAGAAAACAACCCTCAGCTTTCTCCTGTGCTTCTTGCTCGAAGTATTGGGGAGGGAGAACCAAACCACCGCTCCGTAGTCGTCGAAAATTACATCCTTAATTTTCATGCTTCCAATTTCACTTATTCGAGCACCCGTCTCGTAAATCAGGGACAGAAAAGCTCTGTCTCTCGAATTCTGACAAGCGTTTAGCATTTTCCTGAACTCCTCTTCGGTAATCAAATCAGCGGGAGAGAGCTTATTTTCCACACTGCCAACCGAGAACCAGCTTACAAGCTCCTCCTTGCCCAACCACTTGAAGAATTTCTTAAGAGTTTTCTTAACCTCAAAAACAGCGCTATCGGAAACTTCTCCTCTGTTACAAAGTAGCTGATAATGATTTATAACCCTCCGAATGTCCGATTTGTCGAATTCAGTAAGCTTTTTTCCTTCTGCTATATCTCTGATGCGCTTCAAGTAGCCAACGTAACTTCTGATTCTGAGTTCCGAAAGACCTTCTGCAAGCAGATCGTCTGAGAACTCTTTGATTATGTGGAATTCATCCGGATAGTGTCTCTTGAATCTCTTTAAAGCCGTTGATAACTTTTGATCAGAGTGAAAAGGCATAATAACACCTCGGCTCGAAGAATATCAAAATAGACACCTCTCCAGAAGTCATGATGATGCTTTTCGAATTCTGGGATACGAACCAGAATAGAAAGGGCCCGGACCGGGATTCGAACCCGGCTCCTGGGATCCACAGTCCCAGAGGATAACCACTACCCCATCCGGGCCAGTCGTATATTAATCCAAGCTTTGGGTATAAATCT
>NZ_WANY01000174.1:0-12691 GCF_015521575.1 Ferroglobus sp. | reverse complement strand
TTCTCATTTCTTCGAAGATCCTTCTAACTTCATCTTTTTCAAGCTCGTTTCCGGGCTTTTTTTTGTTCACCCCAGCCCTCTCAAGAATTTCTTCAGCGTAAAGCCCTCCGAGTCCGAGCTTGGTTGCCAGAGTCTTTACGACTTCTTTCTCGTCCAAAATTTCTTCAAGGTCTTTAACCGATTTCACATCGAAAGGCGTGAGCCTCTTTTCAGGAAAGCCGTAAACATCCCCGACCTTGTAGGAGGGATTGACAGAAAGAATGACCTTAAAATCTTCGTCTAAAAGTAAGAGATTTCCCTTTCCGAAAAGTTCCGAGACGATTATCTTTCTTTCTCCCCCTCTGGAAAATTCAACAACCACTATCCTATCGAAATCATGCTGATAAACTCCCTCTACCTTCGCACCCTCCAGATGCTTTCTTAAGAGCATGGCTACAGCTGACGGAAATCTTGGACTTTCTTTCGGAAATTCAGTCGCATGAAATCTTTTCCCCGCTTCTACGAGGACATCAACTCTCCCTTTCCCTCTAAGCTTTATTCTGAACTCGTTAGGGGGGTAGTGGTAGATCTTATCCACCCTCATTCCTTCGATGTTGAGTTCGTTCAGCACGGCTCTTATGTCGATGGAGCTCATTTGTCTCATCGCCGAAAGCTTGTTAATTTCGTTTAAAATAATTTTGAGAAAAAACTTAAATAATAATAGTTTGTAATAATAGTTCGGGATATATTGAGGTGTTGTGTAATGGTGCTGAGAAAGTTACTCGGCGAAGCTGAGATCGTTGTTAGGCATTTAATCGTGTTAGAAGCTGTGATGAAAAATCAGCCGATAGGAATCTTCAAGCTTTCCGAATTACTCAACATGCCGAAGCACAAAGTTAGGTACTCCTTGAGAACGCTGGAGCACGCTGGAATTATAGAACCAACCCCCCACGGGGCTGTAATCAGAGAAGGGGGAGAAGAACAAATAAAAAAGTTAAAAGACGACTACAAAAGCCTTATGGACTACATGAAAAAGATCGGGGAGATGATAGAGAAAATTACCGAGTGAAGAACTCTAAAATCTTCCTAAAGCTTTCTTCGTCGAATTTTCTCTTGTAGTTTCTCAATAGAGATTTTAAACTTTCCCAATCATCTTTTCCAAGCTTTTTAGCAAGATATATCGAGAATTGGGTTACGTTAGCAGGTTTTTCCCTCACGACTCCCCTCTCAAAATCAATAAACCAAACCCTCTCCCCTATAATTATGTGCTTGTCTGGATGGGTCATCTCCTCTTTGTTTATTCCAAGCCTGTCGAGGGTTCTGCATATTTTTAAAGCCTCTAAAACGCTTTCATCGAAGTTGTTCTCGATGTACCTTCCTATCGGAATTCCGTCGAGCTTCTCCATGTGAACTTCAAGTTTCTCTGGACAGACCTTGTAAAGCTTGGGAACGAATTTGAAGGGTTGAAGGATCGTCAAAAAGTAAGCTTCTTTCCAGAAGTTCAGCTTCAACTCTCTTTTAAACTTCTTCACCGCTATTCCATTCCTGAACTCCACTACCGAGTGTTTACCTTTCGGCATTTCCGCTTTTTATCAGGTAAATTTGAGAGGCGATGTTTTCGTCTAAAGCTATGTTGCTGTTTCCAAGCTTGATGACTATTGCCGGAAAAGTTCTGATCACTTTAACCTTCTTTCCCGGCAAAATTCCGAGGGCTATCGCTTTTCTCATGACATCCTCGTCTCCGGCCAGATACTTTATTATTCCCTCATCTCCCGGCTTTAGTTCTGACAGCTTGTAAACTATCCTCTTAACCTCCTCCTCCTTGACCCTGCAACACTTTCCCTCCGGAATTAGGTTTCCGTGGGGACATCTTGATGGGTGCCCCAATAAAGTGCAAATAGCCTCCTCGACTTCGTCACTTATTATGTGCTCGAATTTACATGCCGATCTCTCAGCTTCCATTTCCGAAGTTTCGAAGAAGTCGTGGAGAAGCCTCTCCGCTAATCTGTGAAGTCTTATGAGCTTCCTCGCCATCTCCAAACCTTCCGCTGTGAACTCGTAATCCCCGTTCTTTTTCCTGATAAATCCCTCTCTTTCAAGCTCTTCGAGAGCTTCCTCGCTTATTTCAACATTTCTGCTTTCAAACTTCCTCTGCCAGAGGTGTCTTAAGGCGTTCTCTATTGCTTCCCTCAAATTCCCACCTCTTGCAGCAATAAATTCAGCAACATTCCGACGGAAAAAGCTATCGTCATAGCTACGAGAAACACAGAAAGAGCAAACTTAACTCCTCTCTCCTTCATCATGACGGAAAACTGGGCAACGCATGGAACGAAGAGTGTGAGAGATACCATCGCCACTATTGTTTGCCTAAAGGAGATTACTCCGCTATCAACCAAATCGTAAAGTCCGGCAGCTCCATAGTCTCTCCTGAAAAATCCGTAGAGGAAAACCTTAGAAGCCTCTTTTGGAAGACCTATCAGCAAAGTAGGGTGAGCTAAGAGAGACAAAACCATGTCGAATATTCCCGTTATTCTTCCAATCCATATAACAACGCTTATAGCAACGAAAATCGGCAAAACTTCAAAGAAGTACCATCTAAGCCTCGTTAGGGTTTTCATAACCACGTTCTGTAAGGAGGGAATTCTGAGCGGAGGTATTTCCATGAAAAAGCTCGGAGAGCTTTTGAAAAAGCTTTTAGATGCAAAACCAACCACCATGAACACGGAAAAGACTGTGGCAGCCCAAATCAACAATCCAAAGAAACTTGGAGCAATTGCTAAGATCACACCAAACTGGGCTGAGCAAGGGATAGTCACGGCTAAAAGCAATGTGGCTATCATCCTCTCCTTTCTACTCTCTAAAACTCTTGTAACGATCGTCGCCATGGTTCCGCAGCCGAATCCGAGCATGAGGGGGATCACAGCTCTGCCGCTCAAACCTATCTTTTTGAACAGAGCGTCGAGGGTGTAAGCTATCCTCGGCAAAAATCCGGAATCTTCAAGGAGCGAAAAAGCTATGAAAAACATCGTAACGACCGGAAGAACTATAGCGACTGCGTACCTTATTCCGAGGGTCACGATTCCGTATTCACCTCCGAATAGCTCTCTAATCCAATAGTTATCTATACGAGATTCAAGAAAAGCGTTGAAAGCGGGATTTATGTTCTCTTCAAAGTAGCCTTCTATCGCATCCACAAGAATTTGTGCCCCTATAACTCCAGCGAAGAGGTAGAGAATGTAGAGGAAGAAAATCGTTAACGGAATTGCGAAAATAGGGTTTAGTGTTAATTCGTCCAGTTTCAGTCTTTTCGTCTCCTCAAACTTGACTATCCCCTCAAGAATTTCGTCAGCAATTTTCTTATACTCCATCGCTATTTTGTAGGAGAGATTTTCTCCCCTCACTCCTGTTAGCTCTTCAGCTACTTTATCTCCCGAAAGGAGAAGAATCGCCAAAAACCTTTTCGAAACCGCATATTCGCCGTTTATTTTACTTTCAATCTCCTTTATTTTCTCCTCAAGCTGATCGCCAAGTTTAAAAATTCTCTTTTTTTGTTCAGCTTTACTAAGCTCTGCTATTTTCTTCTTTAACTCGTCGAGTCCTTTTCTTTTAATAGCTACCGTCGGAATTACCGGAATCCCAAGCCTTTTTTCGAGTTCTTTCACATCTATTTTTAATCCCAATCTTTCCGCTTCGTCCATCGCGTTCAGAACGAGAACTATGTTTTTACAACTTTCTATGAGCATTAAAGTCAGAGGTAAGCTTCTTTCCAAGTTTTTCGCATCGACAACGTTGATGATCAAATTCGCTCCACTCTCTAAAATCATTCTCTTAGCGACGACTTCCTCTTCAGTTATGGAGAAAAAGGAGTACATTCCCGGAGTATCGACAACTTTCAAATCCAGATCCCTTATTTTTCCCACTTCTACGTCGACCGTTGTACCGGGATAATTAGAAACCGTAGCGTACTTTCCGGTTAATTCGTAAAAGATTACACTCTTACCGACGTTCGGGTTCCCTACGAGGAGGACATCAGCGTCAGCTATTTCGTGAGGGACATGACAATGCATATTTTTAGGTGAACCTAAAACAGATTATAAAGTTTTTGCCGAAACTTTCAGGCAAAAACGATCAGAGGTATTGTGGAGTAAAATTAATAGTAACTCCGCTGTAAATTTTCCCGGCTAAATTTTCTCCAAAACTGACCTCACTTTATTTTCCATCCTTCCCCCTTTCTTTCTAACGTCAATTTTCAAAACAAAATAATTCCTTGGTGAATCAAGGGAGAACAACTTTTCGTTAATTTCCTCAAGAATTTCGCAAAGTTCCGAAAAACTGTTCAACTCTAAAATCGTTCCCATAGCTGTAAGCTCGTGCTTGATATTTTTCTCCTTTAAAATCTTGATAACCTCAGCGATGTACTTGCTCAACGATTCCCCAACACCTACGGGAACTACCGAAATTTCCACGATCATAAAAATAAAAGATGTGAAAGCTGCAATCAGAGAACATCAATACCGTTGAAGTTCCTTCCGGCAGTTACAGGATAACTCCTTGGCTTTGAATAATAGGACTCTTCGAATCTGCTTTCAGGTCTCTTTTCGAAAGTTCTTGGCTGGTAGCAGCTTTCCTCATCCACTTCAAACAACTTCTTAGCTTTCACTCCGGTCATAATTGCAGTTACTCTCACGATTCCCTCAAGCTCGTTCGTTATCCTCGCACCCCATATTACATTAGCATTCTCAGCAATTTCAAACGTTAAGTTGTTCACGATCTCCTCAGCCTCCCTAATCGTTAGGTCGTTACCTCCCGAAATGTGGATCAAAGCTCCAGTAGCTCCCCTGTAATCTATTTCGAGGAGGGGATGCTGCAGACAATCTCTAACGACTTCCTTAGCTTTGTTTTGGGCTTTGGACTCACCCACAAGCATCGCAGCAATTCCCCCATGACCCATCACAGCTTTGACATCGGCAAAGTCGATGTTTATTAGAGAAGGCTTGGTGATAGTGTCGGTAATCCCTCTGATCGTTTCAGCAACAATCTGATCCATAACGCTGAAAGCCTGCTCTATCGGCAAGTTCGGGACGTACTCAAGAAGCTTGTTGTTGTCAAGCACAACGACGGTGTCGCAGTGCTTCTCTAATTCCTCCAATCCCTCCTTGGCTTTTTTCAGTCTCGCCCTCTCAACTTTAAACGGCATCTGTACCATTCCGATTACTATAGCCCCTTGCTTCTTCGCCACCTCCGCCACAACTGGAGCAGATCCCGTTCCAGTCCCTCCACCAAGTCCGGCACAGATGAAAACCAAATCCGCCTCGTTTAAAAGCTCTTCAAGAGTTCCTCTTGCCATTTCTGCTGCTTTTCTACCCACTTCTGGATATCCTCCCGCACCGAGTCCTCGGGTTATGCTTCTCCCAATAAGGACTTTTTTGTGGGCTTTTATCATCTCCAAATGCTGTCTGTCGGTGTTTATTGCAATCGTCTCAACCCCGTCGATCCCTATGTTCATCAACCTGTTTACGGTGTTGTTTCCACTACCACCGCAACCCACAACAAATATGTTCGGGGTGCCGAACTCCCTAACATTTATTTTTTCCGCTCTCTCCTCTGCATAAAACATCTGGGCTTTACTAACAAACGATTTCATACATTTTCCCCCTTCCACTTCATTTCCTCAACTTTTCCGGACTCAGACATTTCCTTCATCTTAACCTTCATAAAATAGCGAATGGCATCCCTGATCACTTCGCTTACGTTGGCGTACTCTCCACTTATAACAAGACTTTCAAGAAACTCGTACTGTTTTTCCGTGAGTCTTATGGATATCTTCTTCATCTCTTCCACCTGAATCATAGGATATATAGGAGGACAGGCGGAGGATGCCTGCCCTCCATTGCCTTCCCGCCGTCACCTATAGGATGCCAAATGGAACTTTTTGTCCGACAATGTAAGACAGAACAACAACATATTTAAGGATTGCTGCTTCCGTGGGTATATTTAGCGGAGTTTTATATTTATACCATGGGTTAAAAATGATGATAGTGATAAAAATAAGATCGTTACCGTTTTATGCATTTTTGGAATCTTTCTTTATCGTGAAGCTTATAGATCTTCTCAAGAGTGTAAACAGTGCTCTTGTAGTCGGTATCGGCGGTGGAGGGGATGTGGTAAGTGCCATCTATGTGAAAAACTTTATCGAAAAGTTTGAAGTTGAGTGCGTTCTCGGTGGAGTCGTTTGGGAAAGAATAAGGAGGGACAAAAAGCCGGGTCCGGCTGCTTTGGAGGAAATTTCCGGAGTTGAAAGAGTAAACGATTGCCTCGGGTGGCTTAAAGGCGGAGAAACGATCAACGGAGTTGAGCTGATATGTTCAAAAGTCGCCGGTTTTTTGGGAGAAAAAGTGTTGGCACTGGACATAACTAAGGGCGCTGAAATCCTTAGAAAATCTCTTGCAGAATTTTTAAAGGAACACGAGTTCGATCTGATATTTGCTGTTGACGCTGGAGGAGATTCAATAGCGAGGGGATGCGAGAAGAATCTGACGAGTCCGCTTGCCGATTCCGTTGCTATCGCCTCTCTAAGGGATTTTAAAGTAATACTTGCCATTGTGGGATTTGGAAGCGACGGAGAATTGAGCAGATTTGAAATAGAGAAATATCTTTCCGAAGACCACGATGCTCTTCTTGGAGTGAGTTTGGTTGAGTGGAACGAAAATCTTGAAAATTTCGTTTTTTCCGTAGAAACCGAATCCTCCAAAATTCCCCTGCTGGCTTCTAAGGGTTACTTCGGGAAGTACAGGTTTTGGGGCGAGTTAGATATAGACGTGTCGGTTCTCAACGCTCTCGTCTTCTACCTTGATTTGAAGAGAATTTACAACAAGTTATTAGCAAAGAACGTGGAAAACACGTTTAGCATCTGGGAAGCCAACGAGAAACTCCACAAAATTGGAATAAAGACGGAATTGGACTTGGAACTCGAAATAGCTAAGAGAGAAGGTCTTCTATAACCTTTTCGGCAACTTTTTTTCCGGCAAGCAAGCTCCCATTCATGCTTCTCTCCGGATAGTTAGCTTCTGAGGTTAATCCCGCATAGTAAAACCCTTCGGCAAGCTTGTACGGAGTTACTTTTTTGAGATACCCTTTCTCGTAGATTGGTCCACTATATTTTGCACGAAAAACGTAAAACTTTTTCACGTACTTTTCTCTAAATCCGAACTTTTCAAGGAAGGACAAGTAGATTCTCCTCAGATCGCTGTCGCTCTTTTCGTATAGTCTTTCCGGAGTTGTGTAGCTTGCAAGATATATCAAATGCTCTCCGTAATCTTCGAAGGGCATAAAGTTCGTATGCTCAATCATCGCTCCAAAGGGGGCATTTGTGAAATTCGTCCAGTAGATATCCTCGGTCACCTTTTCTTCGGCGATTATGAGAGCACATATGCTGCTCTGAAATTTTATCTTTGGAATGTTGAAATTCAAATTTAACTCTGGCAACGGAGCAGTAAAGATGACGGCATCGAAGTCTTCTCCGTTAACCGTCCACTTACTTCCCTTTCCAATCTTAGCACTCTCAAATTTAATCTCCAAACCCTCCGAAAGCTTTTCAACGAGCTGAACAAAACCACCTCTCAAATAACCGAGTTCCTCCCCCTTTAGCTTTCTGTTGCTTCTAATCGACACCCTCGCAAGAAGCCAAGCGTAACTTACTTCGCGATAATTATCCCCGAACTTTGATCTGAGGAGCGGTAGGAAGAAGTTACGGTAAAGTTCCTCCCCGAGTTCTTCTTTAATTCCCTCCACTACGCTTACGATATCAAAATCCTTGTAATTTTTCTTTTTCGCAGAGATCGTGAATTTCGCAAGCTTTATCTTGTCCAAAAAATTCATGCCAGGATATCTTAGAATCTCAACCGGCGTGCTCAGAGAATAGATCTTCCCCCCATACTCCTGCCCTACTTTGACGACCTTCCATTCAAGTTTTGAGTGAAGATTCAATTCCTTCAAAATTTCAAGGAGGTATTCATCCCACCTAAAACAGTGGTGGTAGAACTTTTCTATGCAGTAGGAGTTGCAGAGAGAGGAGAGCAGTCCGCCCACCTCGTTCTTTTCGAAGACAGTTACTTTCGCATATTCCGATAATATTCTTGCAGCGTTAAGTCCGCTCAAACCAGCTCCGATGACAGCTATCTTCATTTAACCATCACCCTGAATATCGTCGGTGCTATTAGTCCCGTCAGGAGTGTGAAAAAGATAACGTTAGCTGCTTCGAAACTCGTAATTATTCCAGCACTCCTTGCGATCTCTGCCCCAGCTACCGTCAGGCTCAGCTTCGAAACCTGAATGGTTCCCATTTTTATGGCATCTTTAACCTCGAATTTTTTGAAGAAGACAAAGGACGGTAAGAGCTTTGCTGCAAAAGCCGCTATCGTAAGGTGGATCACGAAAATCAAGTTAACACCGCTCAGAGATCTGTAAAGCTCCGCTCCAGCTTTGAGGAAAAATATCGGTATAAAAACGCCGTAGCCAACCGCTTCAAGCTTCCCGCCCAAGCTTCCGGAACCCCTCAAAACAGCTGAAACAAGAACTCCCGCGAGAAAAGCTCCAAGAATTGCTTCCGATCCTAAGAGAGTTGCGACTCCAGAGAAGAATATCATCAGAGCGAAAGCACCCCTAACTCCAACCTCCATCGGATCTTCGTAAAGCCTTTTAAAGAAATTCGGAAACCTCCAGATGAGTCTTTCGCCAAGAAAGTACGAGAGAAGGAAAAGAAGAATTATCCCGAAGGAAAGGAAGAATTCCATGGAAACACTTTCGTACTTTTCGTAAATCACTATGATGGACAGGAGAGTCATGGTGAGAAAATCCGTGAGGAAAGTAGTTACGAGAATGCTCTGTCCAAAATCGGTTCCGGCAAGTCTTTTTTCCCTCAAAACAGGAACAACAAGTCCAAGAGATACGTTTGTCAGGAATATCGCATAAATGATGTGAACTTTTAGCATTATCACCGCCGTGAAAGAGATCAGAAAACTCAGGAGAATGTAGAGTAGAGAGATAAAAACTATGTCCTTCCTTTTTTCGAGAATTGAAAAGTTAATCTCAAGCCCAGAGAGAAACATGAGGAATATCAAACCCAAAAGAGCAAAAAACTCGAACCAAGAGAGGCTGAAAATGTTGTAGAGAGAAGCCAACATCATGCCGAAAACTATTTCGAGGATTACTGCCGGAATTCTGATTCTTTCGGCGATAAACGGAGATAGGAAAGCTATTCCCGAAATCAAAAAAATCGCTATTAAATCTTTCATTCAATCACCATCACAGAGGAGTTCGTTTTAGTTATAACTTTCCAGAGGACATTTTCGCTCAGATTTCCGACATCATTTTTTGCAGAAAGAATCACAAGGTCGTACTCTTTTTTCACTTCACTTATGACCTCCACCAGAGGGTTGTGAGAAGCTAAGGAAGTTTTCATTTTCGGGCTTTCCATTATCGAAGATGCAGCTTTCAACTGCTCCTGATTGAGAAAGAGAACTGTCGTTTCCCCGAAGAAGTTCGAAATCGCCGAAGCGTAATTCAGGAGTTTCTCTGGCTTACTTGTGTTCACGATAACAAGAATGTTTTTGTAATCTTCCTTTCCTTTAGCCAGAAGAACTGGGAATTTTTCAAGGAACACAAGTTCCTTTCTGCTCTTGGGAACGTTCGTTATCATCAGATCCACCTTCCCCTCGAAAGCTTTTAGCAGTTCAATAGCTTCGTTGAGGCTCATATCCTCGATCTCGTCGGTGATTAAGGAACACATTATCGATCCTTGGGACTTGTAGAGATAAATCAGCTCGGCATCGAACCTTTCAGCGAACATTCTTGCTTCTCTGAAAACTTTGTCCTTTTGCTTTGAATCCGTAACGACCACAAGCACCTCTTCAAAGGGCTTTTTAGTCGCTTTTATTTCTTCTCCACAGATAATCCCGAGCCTATCTCCCTCTTCAAGCTTGAAATCGGGATTTGGTTTGTAGGCTAAACCACCTCTGAAAACGACAACCACTGTGCAACCTTCCCCTATGTTTATCTCCGAAAGTCTCTTTCCGGCAAAGTTCCTCTTAGAAACGACTATCTCAAAGTACCTTTTCCTACCTTCTGAAAGCTCATACATGATTTCAGCAGCGACTATCTTATCGCAGGCGATGGCTTTTATCTTAGCCTTCGCATATTCTTCTATCCTGCTCCCATCCTCCACTCTTGCCACGATTTCCTCTGCTCCGAGTTTTCTTGCTATTTCCGCTATCTGCAAGTTTGCCTCATCATCGTTTGTTGCTAATATTACTTTCGATCCCTTTAACTGAAGCTTACTCATAAAATTCTTGTCCCTTGCATCACCAAGCAAGGCTTTGTAACCTTGCTTGATCAGTTCTTCGTAGGTTTTCTCGTCTTTTTCAACGATAATGTAATCTTCCTTCAACGAATCCGCTATGCTCCTCCCTATACTTCCTCCTCCAACTATGACGTACTTCATGTTGTATATTCCGAATTTATTCTAACGTACTCGTAGCCGAGATCGCAGCCAAAAGCACACCCTTTCCCGTTTCCTTTGTGTAGATCTATCAGAACTTCTATTTCTTCCGCCGATAGTATTTTTCTTGCCGCAGCCTCATCCATCACAACCTCTCCCCTCTCCACAACCTTAACCTCCCCAAGTTTGCTTTTGAAAGCTATGCTGATTCTTTCATCCACGTCTATTCCAGAATAGCCCAAAGCGGCGACAATTCTCCCGAAGTTCGGATCTTCTCCGAAAAACGCTGTCTTAACGAGTAAAGAGCTTGCTATTGTTTTTGCAGCTTTAAAAGCCTCTTTGTTATTCCTCGCCCCGGTTACTTTAATCAAAAGGAGCTTTTTTGCACCTTCACCATCCCTAACTATCTGCTTCGCAAGCTCCCCGCAAACTCTTTCCAGCATCCCCTCAAAAGACCTTTCCGAGACCTTTTTCTCTCCGGTTGTCACGAGAAAAACTGTGTCGTTAGTTGAGGTATCTCCGTCAACAACAGCCTGATTGAAAGTTCTGTCCACCACCCTCCTCAAAATTCTCTTCGAAACTCTTGGTTGAAGGTCCGCATCGGATACTATGAAAGCGAGCATCGTAGCCATGTTTGGAGAGATCATTCCAGCACCCTTCGCAACTCCAGCAATTTTGATTTCGTTCTCCCGGTAAGCCATTTTCGGAAATCGGTCGGTTGTCATTATCGCCTTCGCAAACGAAAGAGAAGAGTTCTCATCGTTTCCGAGTTTGTTAAAAACGTCTTCGCCCATTCTTATAATTTCCTCTATTTCGAGCTGCTTTCCAATGACTCCAGTCGAAGCGACAGCAACCTTGCTAACTTCGCAGTTCAGCTTTGAAGCAAGGAATTCCGCCATCATTTTAGCTCTCCTCACACCTTCCTCTCCGGTAAAAGCGTTAGCGTTTCCGCTGTTTACGATTATCCCCCTAATATCTTCCGAGAGATTTTGAAGGTTAAACTTAATTGGAGCCGCTTTTATTTTATTTTTCGTGTAAACAGCAGCTATCTTACCCTCGCAAACGATTATTCCTACTCCGATTTTGCCCCTCTTCTCTCCCCCGCAAAAGACGCCATCGATCATGTGAAGCATAAACCGAGTTCTTCGGAGAGTATATATACTCTGTTCTTCAGCGAATATCGATGACAGAACTAACGCTGAGAGATGTAGCGGAAATACTTGTAGCTGTAAGAATGAAACTCATTAAAGTCATCGGCATAATCGCGGTAGTCTGGGCTTTATCTTACGTTTTCATAGCGGATCACGTCATAGAAAAAGTTGAAGAGGATTTGCTCCCAGAGGGGGCTAAACTGATCACTCAAGCTCCCCTTGAGCTTCTTATGCTGAAGATAAAAGTCTCCCTGGTATTCGGTTTTCTCGCGGCGCTGCCATACATAATCTACATCACCTACAAGACCCTAAAGGAAAGAACGGAGCTTTTGAAGGATTTCGAAATCTCCAAAAGTAAAGCGATATTGTATGCTATAGTTGCCGCAATTTTGTTCGTCATGGGTGTGGCTTACGGATATATCGTCATGCTTCCCCTCTTTCTAAAGTTTCTCTACTCCATCGCCCAATCTCAGGGAGTTTTGGCTCTCTACTCCATAGCCGAGTTCATAAATTTCGTAGTTTTGATGTTAGCGGTTTTCGGAGTTACTTTCGAAATGCCTTTAATCATGCACTTCCTCGTGAAGAATGGTATTGTAGATCTTTCCACGTTTAAATACTACAGAAGGCACTTTTACGTAGTTTTTTTCGTTATCGGTGCCATTATAACTCCACCCGACGTTTTCACGCAGTTGATGGTAGCTTTACCCATGATTCTGTTCTTTGAGGTAAGCTTGGCTGTTGTCAGCGTTACAACTTAATCTAATAAAAGAAGGGCAAAATTTAATAAACTCGAAATATCTCTATTTTCGAGGGCTCGTAGCTCAGCGGCAGAGCGCCGCCTTCGCAAGGCGGAGGCCCCGGGTTCAAATCCCGGCGAGTCCATTCAAAATCCTTTTCTAATCCAGCTTCAAATAAAACAATGTATTCTCTAAGCTTCATTTCCACAAAAGCGGACAGATTGGGGATTATTTGCTTTGCTTTCTCAAGAACTTTTTTATCGATGTACAAATGCAAAAATACTTTGTCGGATTTCTTCTGAGGCATGTTTATTCATCAATTGCTAAGG
>NZ_WANY01000173.1:0-2967 GCF_015521575.1 Ferroglobus sp. | reverse complement strand
GATGAAAACACCGTCACAGTAGCCAGAGAGTTGATTAAGAGGGATATACTCGTGCTTTCAATGGGTTGCGGAAATGCTGCCTTGCAAGTAGCTGGATTAACGAGCTTGGAAGCCGTCAAAGAAGCTGGTGAAGGACTCAGAAAAGTTTGTGAAACTCTCAACATTCCTCCGGTCCTCAGCTTTGGCACGTGCACCGACACCGGAAGGCTCGCTTACCTCGTTAGGGTTTTGGCGGATTACTTGGGAGTAGACATTCCTCAGCTTCCGATAGCGGCTACGGCTCCTGAATATATGGAGCAGAAGGCTACAATCGACGCCATCTTTGCCATAGCCTACGGTGTGACGACGCACGTTTCTCCGGTTCCACCGGTAACCGGAAGCGAGGATGTTGTCAAACTTCTCACGGAGGATGTTGAAAAACTAACCGGCGGAAAGGTCATTGTGGAAGAAGATCCAATAAAAGCCGCTGAAAGGATATACGAAGCGATAATGGAGAAAAGAAGGGAACTCGGACTTGAGGTTGAAGTTAAAACAAGGAAGTAATTTTTAAATTTTTTATTTATTCGACGGTAACGCTCTTAGCCAAGTTTCTCGGCTTGTCTATCTCGCATCCTCTCTCTTTTGCGGTGTAATAAGCTAATAGCTGCAGAGCAACTGAATGTGTGATTGCGGAGAATATTGGATTCGTTTTCGGAACCCTTATAACAAAATCCACGTACTTCGAAACTTCTTCGTCATCCTCATCCGCGACGGCAACGACGATTGAATCTCTTGCTTTCACTTCCTTTATATTGTTAAGCATTATTTCGTAGGTGTGATCTCTAACCAAACTCGCCACGACCGGTGTTTTCTCCCCAAGCAAAGCGAAGGGACCGTGTTTAAGCTCTCCAGCCGGGTAACCTTCAGCGTGGATGTATGAGATCTCTTTCATTTTTAAGGCTCCTTCCAGCGCTATGGGGTATCCGATTCCTCTCCCTATGTACATAAGATTCTCATACTTTGCCAAAAGCTTTGAAACTCTTTCGATTTCCTCCTTATCATCGAGAATTCTCTTTACAACCTCTGGAAGAAGTTTTATCTCCTTGAGAAGCTCCATTTTTTCCGTTCTTGGTATGTGGGAGAGCTTTAAAGCTATCAAGTACAGGACGATTAGCTGGGCAATAAAGGATTTCGTAGCAGCGACACTTATCTCCGGACCTGCTCGCGTGTAAAGTACGAAATCGGCAATTCTTGTTGCTGTACTCCCAAGAACGTTCGTTATCGTCAGAACTTTAGCCCCTTTCTTTTTCGCTATTCTCATAGCCTCAAGCGTATCTGCTGTCTCTCCGGACTGTGTTATGCTGATAACGAGCGTTCTCCCGGTTGGGGGTTGGTGATAGATGAATTCGGAAGCGTATTCAACCTTTACTGGAATATCGACGAATTTCTCTATGAGGTACTTCCCAATTAGGCAGGCGTGGTAAGATGTTCCGCATGCAACGAAAACGATCTCGGAGATCCCGAACGCAAAGCTGGCGTCGATCGTTATTTCATCGTCTAAATACTCAGAAAGAGTGTCCTCGATAACTTTTGGGGTTTCATGGATTTCTTTGAGCATGAAATGTTCGTAACCACCTTTTTCAGCATCTTCTATGCTCCACGGTATTATCTCAATCTTCCTATCAATTGCTTTTCCATCGTGAAAGATCTCATAGCCGCTATCGTAAACTCGCAAAACGTCTCCGTCTTCAAGGTAAACGACTCTCTTCGTGTAATCAAGAATTGCCGGGACATCCGAAGCTACTATGTATTCTTCATCTCCCACTCCCAGAACAAGGGGACTTTTGTATCTCGCAGCAACGAGTTCTTCCTTCTCAGCGTGTAAAGCTACAATAGCGTAGGACCCTCTAACTTTTTCCAGAGCTTTCATTACAGCATTTAACAGATCTCCGTTATAGTTCTCCTCGATCAAGTGAGCAATAACTTCCGTGTCTGTTTCGGACTTAAACACATGCCCTCTACTCTCTAACTCTTCCCTAAGGGTCTGGAAATTGGAAATTATTCCGTTGTGGACAATAGCTATCTTTCCACTGCAATCCGTGTGAGGGTGTGCATTTCTTTCAGAAGGTTTTCCGTGGGTAGCCCACCTCGTGTGACCGATTCCTATTCTTCCGTTACCAACATCGTAAGCTTCAACATCTCCGATGGCTCCAACTTTCTTAATCAATTTTAATTCGTTTTCCTCCTTAACTGCTACCCCCCAAGAGTCGTAGCCGCGGTATTCAAGCCTTTTGAGCGAAGAAATTATCACGCTATCAGCTTTTCTAAAACCGATGTAGCCAACTATCCCGCACATCTACAACACCATCGCTTCGTCCTCAATTCTTCCACAAATAACTTTCAGCGGAGCTATTTCGCATCTATTGCCAACAACTGCTCCACCTCTTAAAACGCTGCCAGCTCCTATCCTACACCCTTCTCCAACAAACGCTCCGGATTTTATCTCGTGAAATTCCCCATCAACTTTTACCTCAGCTTTTTCGCTTATAGTTACAACTTTCGGCTCGAAAATCGTTCCATAATCGATAACTGAATCTTTAATGTAGCTACCAGCTCCGATAACGACGTTTTCTCCGATAACGCAATTTTCAATTCTGCAGAGTTCCTCCACTTTTGTGTTGTCCCCTATTGAGGTGGAGGGAAGGATCACACTGTTAGCCCCGATTTCGCAGTTTTCACCTATAACAACCGGTCCTCTTATGTAAGTTCCACTCCTGATTATGCTCCCCTTTCCAACGACGACGTCGCCGACTATCGTTACTCCGCTCTCCACTTTTCCAGCTATTCTCTTCCCCCTGTGCTTCAGCGCAAGATCGTTAACTCTGAGAATGTCCCATGGATAAACGACATCGAGCCATAGTCCTTTGCTTTCTGCAGCAAAGAAGTCAATCCCGCTTTCAATCATCCTGTTTACGACGTTAGTTAAAT
>NZ_WANY01000172.1:0-3600 GCF_015521575.1 Ferroglobus sp. | reverse complement strand
ATGAATGAAGTCCTCGTCGCTTTCGTCTCGGTAGAAAAGGGGGATAATGAGGAAGTTGCGGAGAAAGCTGTCGAAGAAATTCTTGACGTGGCTAAAAAAGTTAAAGCTGAGAGAATAATGCTTTACCCTTACGCTCACCTCTCCTCCAATCTTTCTGATCCCGAAACTGCGGTAAGGCTACTGAAATATATGGAAAATCTGATTAAAGAGGAATACGAAGTGCACAGGGCACCTTTCGGATACTACAAATCCTTCGAAATATCTTGTAAAGGTCATCCCTTGAGTGAGCTTTCGAGGGAAATCAGAGGAGAGGAGGAAGAGGTAACCAAAGCTTTGAAGGACGAAGAAAAGGCTGTGAGCTATTGGTATATTTTAACCGAAGATAAAAAACTCGTTGAAGTCGACAAGTTCGATTTCACCAACTACGAGAACCTGAGAAAGTTCGTGAAGTACGAAATGGAAAAAAGGAGGGCTGTGGATAAAATCCCACCCCACGTGGAGTTGATGAAGAGGCTCGAACTGGCAGACTACGAGGAGGCAAGCGACAGCGGGCATCTGAAGTACTATCCCAAAGGCAGGTTGATTAAAAGCCTGATAGAATCCTTCGTGACTGAGAAGTGCATAGAGTTCGGGGCAATGGAAGTCGAGACACCGATAATGTACGACAGAGCCCATCCGACTTTGAGGAAGTACTTGGAAAGGTTCCCGGCGAGACAGTACATTATAAAGGGCGACAAGAGAGATTTCTTTTTGAGGTTTGCAGCGTGCTTCGGACAGTTTTTAATTGCCGCTAACGGAGTCATACCCTACAGAGCGTTGCCGCTGAGAATGTACGAGCTTACGAGGTACTCCTTCAGAAAAGAGCAAAGGGGAGAGTTAGTTGGATTAAGGAGGCTGAGGGCTTTTACAATGCCGGACATGCATACGATAGTGAAGGACATGGAAGAGGCTAAAAGAGAGTTTTTCGAACAGTATAAACTTTCCGTTGAGGTTCTCAAAGAACTGGGGATATATCCAGAAGACTACGAGGTCGCTATAAGAGTAACTAAGGACTTCTTTGAGGAGAATAAAGATTTCATTTACTCCCTCGTGGACATCCTGAAGAAGCCGATACTCATCGAGATGTGGGATAGGAGGTTCTTCTACTTCGTTTTGAAGTTTGAGTTCAACTTCGTTGACGCCTTAGACAAAGCTTCAGCCTTAAGCACTGTGCAGATCGATGTTGAGAACGCTGAAAGGTACGGAATCCACTACTATGACGAAAAAGGAGAGAAAAAGACTCCGCTAATTCTCCACTGCTCAGCAAGCGGTGCTGTTGAGAGAGTTATGTACGCTTTGCTTGAGAAGGCACACATGGAGATTGAGAAAGGAAAGTTGCCGATGCTTCCCGTCTGGCTTTCTCCTACACAGGTTCGAGTCATTCCAGTTTCCGAAAGACATCTGGATAAAGCTTTGGAAATTGCTGAAGTTTTGAAGAGGAACAGGATAAGGGTGGACGTGGACGATAGGGAAGAGACCGTTTCGAAGAAGATAAGAGACGCATCTACCGAGTGGATTCCTTATATAGCCGTGATAGGGGATAAGGAGCTCGAAAGTGGAAAGCTCACGGTTACTGTGAGAAGTGAGTCGACGCTGAAAGAGCAGAAGAGGGTTGAGATGAGCGTAGAAGAGCTCGTGGAGAGAATAAGGAAGGAGTGTGAAGGAAAACCCTTCAAACCTCTACCACTTCCGATGCTCCTCTCAAAGAGACCTTCGTTCAGGTGAGGGAAAATGAAGAAAACGTACCTTCCCATACTGCTTGGAGCGTTGGCTGGAGTCTTATCTTACCTCGTAACCCAAGACCTCAGGACGAGGGACGCGATAGGAATAGTTATCCTCATGCTATTCGTCTACGTTCACAAAATCATACTCCCCAAGTTTGGGGAGAAGATAGAAACCAAAGACTGGGTGGCAATATTCTTCCTATCCCTCTGCAGCTGGTACGTCAGCTGGACGCTCTTACTTAACATGTAACGGAAAAGTTTTATTGTATTACTCCGTAAGTTGAGCATGAACTTAAACTCGAAAAGTCTGGTAGCGTTCGCGATAATTTTCGTTATCGGTTTCGCTGTCGGTTTCGTTTTCAAGCCAGAGAGCGATGGGAAGGAAAGTTCTGAAAAGTACCCTCCAATGGACGAGATCAACAAAAGCGTACTCGATTTTATAAACAAAAAGCTCTTAAAACCCGGAATTGAGGCTGAAATCGTTAACGTGAGTGAGAAGGATAGCTTTTACGTCTTCGAACTTAAATTCTCGAAAGATGGTAATACCATAGGATACGACTCCGTTTACGTAACAAAAGATGGAAAGTATCTTTTTATCGGGAAGTTCGATTTGAGTCAGAGCGTTGAAGATGAAAAAGCTGAAACGTCAATAGATATCGAAAACGAACCTTGGATTGGAGATCAAAATGCGAAGATTACGATAGTTGTGTTTTCCGGCTATGAATGTCCGTTTTGTGCAAAGTTCGCTTTGGAAACGCTTCCGAAAATTCTGCAAAATTTCAGCGTCAAAGTAGTTTTCAAGGACTTTCCGATCCGCGAAGAAGTTAAGGCTCATGAAGCGGCTAATTGTGCTGGAGAGCAAGGAAAGTACTGGGAGTATCACGATATTCTCTTCGAGAAGCAGGATGAGTGGAGAAAGAACGAGAGCAAGTTTATAGAGTACGCTAAGGAGCTTGGACTGAACCTGAGCGAATTCGAAGCCTGTCTGGATTCGGGGAAGTATAGGGAGGAGGTTCTGGAAGACAAGGAGGAGGGAATAAGGCTTGGAGTTAGAGGCACGCCGACGTTTTTCATAAACGGAAAGATGATCGTTGGAGCGAAGCCCTACGAAGAGTTCGAGAAAATCTTGAAAGAAATGACTCAAAAATAACCCTTATATTTCGCACTCCTTAGCATACCCCGAATGAGTTACAGAATAGCTGTTGTCGACAGGGATAGGTGCCAGCCGAAGAAGTGCAGTCACGAGTGTCTGAAGTACTGCCCCAAAGTTAGAACTGGAGACGAAACGATAAAAATAGAGGAGAAAGCTGTAATAAGCGAAGAACTTTGTGTTGGATGCGGAATTTGCGTTAAAAAATGTCCTTTCAAAGCCATAGCCATAGTCGGGTTGCCGAGGGAGCTTGAAGGAAAGGAAGTTCACAGATACGGGAAAAACGGTTTCGTTTTGTATAACTTGCCGATTCCGAGGAAAGGCTACGTAGTCGGGATTCTCGGAGCTAACGGGACTGGAAAAAGTACTGCATTAAGAATTTTATCTGGACAGCTAAAACCGAATTTGGGGAAAGAAGAGGCTGAGTGGGACGAAATTCTTGAGAGGTTTTCCGGAACAGAGCTCTTCAACTACTTAAAAGAGCTTGCCGACGGAAATATTAGAGTTAGCGTTAAACCGCAGTACATCGAAGCCATACCCAAGGTTTACAGGGGAAATGCTGGAGAATTGCTGAAGAAGGTTGACGAAAGGAACTCTTTCGACGAAATCGTGGAGAAGCTGAATTTAAAAGAAGCTGTGAAGAGAGACGTAAAAGAGTTAAGCGGTGGTGAGCTACAAAGGGTAGCT
>NZ_WANY01000171.1:0-2257 GCF_015521575.1 Ferroglobus sp. | reverse complement strand
CTGTGATGACTCCCCTCGTCATGTAGTCTTCCACGACCCCGTCGTACTCCCTTCTTTCAGCCAAAAACTTCATGATGTCCCTCTCAGTTATGATACCTATAACGGTATCATCCCTATCGATTATCGGGGCGCCACCTACTCCCTTTTCTAAAAGAATTTCCAAAGCATCCTCCCAAGAAGAGGTGAAATCTATCGCGACAACCTCTTTCTCCATAATTTCCTTAACTTCCTCGTTAACTGCCGCAAGCAAATTGTTGTTGTATCTTCCCTCAACGATCTTGTGCTTCCCCCCTCCACCGAGGAAATTTACAATGTCCATTCCAGTTATTATTCCCTCAAGCCTCTTCGTCCCGGGATCGGTTATCGGCAATCTTCTGAAGCTGTACTTTATCATTGTCTTCATTGCGCTCATTATTGTCGAAGTTGGCGGAATCGTGATTACATTCTTCGTCGCTATTTCCATAACGCTTCCCGGCTTTATTGGGCTCTTCTTTTCCTTTTTAACTTCATCTCCAATTTTTGCCCCTAAATAAGACATCAAATCACCTAATACGACTCATAACAGTCTTCACAAATTCTCTTCCCGTCAACGTCAATTAACTCGGCAATTCTCCCACAAACCTCACATTTCCCGATTTCTCCGCTTTCGGTTTCGATATAACTTTCTTTAATAAGTCCGAGGTATTCTCCAAGATCGATAGAAACGGAAAGAATGTCCGTATCTGTAACTATTCCAACGAGTTCTCCTCCATCTACAACCGGCAACCTTCTTATTCCCTTTTTCAGCATTATGTTTGCAGCTTCCCTTATGCTCGTTGTGGGCTTTATCGTTATTATCGGGTACGTCATTATTTCCTCAAGCATAACTTCAGAGGGGACTTTGTTCCTCGCTACGACCTTCCTTATTATGTCGCTCTCCGTGACTATTCCTACCGGTCTTCCATTTTCGACAACGACTATGCTCCCAACACCGAACTCGATCATCCTTCTGCTTGCTTTGAGAACCGACTCATCCTTCCTTGCAACGCAAACTTCCCTCGTCATTATTTCCTTGACTGGTATGTCTGCTTCCACACTGACCACCCTTAATAGAGTGTAGAATGCCACGGTTTTTTAAAGATTTTGAAGGCTTCGAAACATTTCGCAAACATTTTTATTTCCAAAAAAGAGTGAGTGCTCATGCTTTTGGATAAGAAAGGATTCATACTCGACATAGACGGAGTCATTGGAAGAGGAAAAAAGCCGATTCCGGAGGGAGTTGAGGCGGTAAAGAGATTGAGAGAAATGGGTAAGAAAATTCTTTTCGTCTCGAACAATTCCACAAGAAGCAGGAGAATCATGCTTGAGCGTTTTAAAGATTACGGACTTGAAGTTTCCGAAGAGGAAGTTCTCATCGCCACTTACGCTACTGCAAGATTAATTGCAAAGGAGAAGAGGAATGCGAAGGTTTACACCACCGGCGAAGAAGGGTTGAAAGAGGAGTTAAGGCTCGCTGGGCTTGAGATAGTTGACTATAGAGATGCGGAGTATCTCGTTGTTGGTTCGAATAGGGGGATAAACTTCCAGATAATGACGGAAGCTTTGAGGCTCTGCCTCAGAGAAGACGTGAGATATGTAGCTGTAAATCCAGATAGGGTTTTCCCCGCTGAAGACGGACCAATCCCCGGAACCGGAATGATAATTGGTGCTCTCTACTGGATGACCGGAAGAGAGCCAGATGTAGTTGTGGGAAAGCCGTCGGAAGTCATAATGAGGGAAGCTTTGAACATTCTGAATTTGAAGCCAGAGGAGGTTGTGGTTGTCGGTGATCAGATAGAAATAGACGTTCTGGCTGGAAAAAAGATAGGAGCAACAACGGTTTTAGTTTTAACCGGAGTTACAAAGAGGGAAGATATCGAAAAGAAAGCGAAGGAAGTCGGAGTTCATCCCGATTTCGTCTTCGAAAGTTTGCTTGATGCGATCTCCGAAGGTTAAAATAGTTTGAAGCAGACTTATTTTTAATGGTTAGCGCTTTCAGAATATTTTCCCTACTCGTTATTGCCGGAGTGTTGCTCGGATACTTTTACGAACCGAGGCAAATACTGGGTTCAATCTTCAAAGAGCTGATATACTTTGTGAGCGAATTTTTCAGCCCCATTATGCTCTTTCTGATTTCTCTTGTGATAATTTTTCTTTTAAAGTTTAGGCAGATTTACAAAATTGTTCTAAAAGTTTTCTTCTCTTTCTTTTCGATGATCTTCGCAGTTATCGGCGGAAT
>NZ_WANY01000170.1:0-4368 GCF_015521575.1 Ferroglobus sp. | reverse complement strand
CTCTAAATTTATAAAATTTTTTTAGATGATTAACCAAGCAAGTGAATGGTTAAATATCTGCGATAATTTTTCACCGTTCTGTCTGCTTCTCTCGCAACTCGAATTTTTCGAGTTCTTACGTTAATAGTTGTTTATATTTAATCATTTCGATAATAGGGCTCTTCACTCCCCCGTTGGTTGCTGACAACAACATTTGGTGTAAAAAGTATCCGTTCAATTTTGAAGGCTCTCGAAAACTTAGGCTTGGAATTAAAGTGAAGCCTATCGAAAAGCGTAGCTTAGTTTAAACCGCTTTTGCCTAAATCGTAACAAAAAACCCCGTTGCAATCACTTAAGCTGGCTAAGTTGCCGAGACTAACTTCCGAGCGAAAACTTTTTATGCTACTTTGTCACTTTGATACACAATTACAAAGAGGTGGTAAAAATGGATGAAAAAGAAAAGCTAAAGGATCCGAAAATTTTCGCTCCGACGTAGCGGTGAGCTTAGCTAACTACCCCTCCGAACTTATACCCAATCTTTTCAATCTTTTCAGCTATTTTCTCAATGTTTACGAACTCATCGTCGAATTGAATTTTCGCAATTCCCTCCTCCAGATTTACTTCAACACCCTTAACGCCTTCCACTGACTTCAAAGCGTTTTCAACAGCCTTCGCACAGCTAACGCAGCTCATACCTTCAACCCTTACGATTTTTTCAACTATCATATTCCAACCTTCACTTTCCGACGAGAAATATTTCACTGTTTACAAACTGTTAAACCGGTAGTGTTTTCTTTAGAGACTATCGCTTTCTTCCATGGACGTGGATGTCGTTAAATTCAAAAGACCTAAGAAGCACAACGCACTCGATCTTGATCACCTAAAAGAAATCTACGAAGATTTCGAGTCCTGCAAAAATGCTGTGGTAATTTACGGAGAACCGAGTTTTTGCTCGGGCATAGATCTCGACTATTTCAGAAATGCTGAAGAAAAAGAGATAGAGGAATTTGCAGAGCTTGCGAACTCGCTGATTTTAAAAATCTGCTCTTATCCGAAACCGGTTATCGCATTCGTTAAAGGGTACGCAATCGGTGCCGGATTCAGCATAGCTTTAGCTTGTGATTCGGTGATTGCCGACGAGAACGCGGTATTTTCAACGGGTTTTGCAAAACTTGGAATCGCTCCGGACATGGGTATTTCATACTTGCTACCGAGGGTTATCGGATTGAAAAAAGCGCTTTACCTTCTCATGAGTGCAGAAAGAATTACAGCGGAGAAAGCTTACGAACTTGGAATCGTTCAAAGCTTTGGAGAGCTTGAAGATGCAATTAAACTTGCAAAAGAGCTCGATGGGAATTCGGTCAAGTACATTAAGGAGCTCGTATATCATGAGTTAAAAAAGCACGTAGAGAAAGAGATGAGTCTCGCGTTGATGTCAATTAAGGAGATTAGAGGACAACAGGATGGTTGACCGTAAAATTTTCATTTTCGATTTCGACGGGACGTTGGTGGACAGCTATTCCTGTCTACCGGAAATTTACAAATCGATAGCGGTGAAAGTTGGTTTGAAAGGAGAGAGCGTTACCGAATTCGTAAAAAGAGCTTTAGAGTACGAGAATTTGTGGGATTATCTTGAAAATTACGATCGGAAAAGCTGGTGGACGATGCTCTTCGCAGAATTCAACTTGAAATTGGACAATAAAGCTTTGGAAGACCTTTTGAGGTTCTACTGGGTTATGAGAGCCGAAAAAAGTTTTGTCGTAGAAAACTGTGCAGAGACTTTAGAAGTTCTCAAAAATAAAGGGAAAAGGTTGGTTATCGTCGCTGGAAACGACGGGTTGAAGAGTATAAAAAGAATGAGAATCAAGAAAAGTGGTCTCTCCAAATACTTCGACGAAATTTTCATCGTCGGAGAAGATGCTAAAAATCGAGTAGAAGCAATCAAAATCGTCGCTAACAAGTACAATGTTAACTTTGGAGAGATCGTGTTCGTTGACGATAAACCTTCAGCAATAAACGAGGTCAAAAACGCTGTGAAGGATATCACAGCGGTTAGAGTGAAATTTAAAAGTGCATTCAAACCCGCTTCATCAGAAGGCTACCTTTGCGATTTCGAAATAGAGAAGATAAACGACCTTTTGAAGGTCTTAGAGATTTAAAGTGCAGCGTTAGGAGAGAACTTGAAAATTATCGGGTTCGGAACGAAAGTTCTTCCGCTAACTTTATCACCTCTCGAACTAACTTACTCCCATGGCAAAAATCACACTCGAACAGCTTGCGAAAGACCTTGAACAGCTCAAGAGAAGGGTGGAATACCTCGAATCCCAGCTTCTCACGAAGCAGGACATAATCGAAATCGAAGAGTTTCTCAGAAAAAAGATAGATGAGAACTCGAACTGCATTTTTTGAGAAAGCTCTGAAGGAGTTTGGGATAGATGAGGTCGAAGGAAGGGCTTACAAATTAACCACTTCAGCAATTAATGGTAGCTCTTATTTTTATTCACACGTATGAACCAATACAAAATAAAATTAACGCTAACAGTAAATAAAAGCGTTCTTGAGAGAGCTAAGGAATTGATCCCCAACCTTAGCGCCTTCGTCAAAATGAAGCTTTGAGAGAGTATTATTCACTTCGAAACGAGTCTAAAAAGGATTTCGAATGGGCCCGTTTTGTACTAATCGATGAACTCGAACCGGGCAAGATCGGAGAGCTGTCACCTGAAACGTCACATGATTTCTGATCAGCACCAGAATAAGAATAAAAACATGCGCATAACCCAGAGATCTGTACTGGAGATGCTCTTGGAGTTATACGAAAGCAAGAAAAGACCGGTATGCATAGGTGATCTTAAACGTGCGTTCAACATCCTGGAGAAGAGAGATGCAGCAAGATCAAACAACTGGAGGAATGCGGATAAGATAGAATACGCTTTGAGAGCCCTCTTCAAAAAGGGAAAGCTCTCGAGATCTGAGAGACAGGTTAAGCTAGAGAACTACCCTGCATCGCCATATGCCAGCATTAGGAGCAGGACAGTCAACGTGTACTTCTACGCTCCAGCAGATTGCGCCGGACAGATTCTGAGCTTTGATGTGGATGGAAACCACGTTTCCGTGAAGTTCATCCAGTATGAGGAGAGAGTGAATGAAAGGACGAAAAAAGAGATGGTTCTTGAAGTGCTCAGAAATGCGGAGAGGGCAATGACCGCAGGAGAGATCGTGGAAGAGATCTGCAGAAGATACAACGCTTACAGAATAGAGAGCAGGCAGGACTACTACAACGCGATAAGCTCGATAACGAGAGCTGTGCTGAAGCCCCTGAGGAAGCACGGGCTGCGTGGTTTCAAGCTCGACGGGAAATGGGTGTGGTACTTCACGGAAAAACAGTTGGAAAATTTCAGGGAGCACTACATAAGGAACAGCGAGCTTCTCAGGACAGCGAGAGATCTTGTCAAGAGCGAGAAGGCGGTTCCGCTGAGCAGGATTTTATCCGAGACTGCAGCGACGCCTGACGAGGCGAAGTACCATCTGAAGAGAGTTGCGAAGTACATACCCGTCGAGATAAGGGTTGAGACAGTCGATGGAAAGACGGATGTTCACATTTCCGTGCCAGAATTCAAGAGAGATTCGTTCATAGACTGGTTGGGCTATGTAGTGCCAAAATCTTAGTCTGGTTTTGGCTATGAGAGCTTTCTCGTTGATCTCGATTCGGACTGGGTTGAAGCTCTGAAAGCTGCTATCAAAAAATCGCTTGAAAGGGTGAACATCAAAACTGTCATAGGTGCTTTCTACGAAAAGCTCGTGGCGAGGGTTTTCGAGGTTCTGTGCACATCAGAAGAGCTAAGGAAAAATCCGGAGCTGAGCAAATTCACAATACCCTTCGTCTTCAGAGAGGCTAAGGTAACGAATGTGTGGATAGTCACGGAGCAGGGGAGGAAAATCGAATTCGATGTTCTGATAAGGGGAACGTTCTACTCCTTCGATGTGATGGCATCCGGAAGGGAAACGCTCGATATAGTAATTCCGATAGAATGCAAGTACCGCATGGTAAAGCCGGAGGATGTAATGGCCTTTGATGACAGAGTAAGAGCGGCTTTTGGAGAGAGAAGGAATGTACTGCCGCTCATGATAGGACTTGGCTGGAACAGCGAGGCTCTGCACATCGCGAAGAGGCTGGGAATAATGACTCTTTACTTTTCAGCTGTGGATAAACTTCTCAGCGAGATGCTGGGCAGGAGTTACAGGCACGAGCATGAATGGAAAAAAGTTGAGGAGATGCTGAACAAAGGTGAAATAACGCTGAAGGAGCTGAGGGAGAGGCTGAAAAACGGGGAGTGGAGGTTTGAGTTTGAAAGGATGTTATAATGAAATAGCATCATGATTATCTTAATT
>NZ_WANY01000169.1:0-4108 GCF_015521575.1 Ferroglobus sp. | reverse complement strand
TCCCAACAACGAAGCCGATGAAAATTAGGAGGGAATTTTTCGGCACTACATCGCTTTTCTTCCCGAAGAATGTTTTGTAAATTGTTGCTGTTGAAGAAATTATCAGCACCAAAGCCAAAATCCTCGTTAAAAGAAAATCCAAGTAATTTACTCCGTAATTTTCTATCACGAACAGCATTAAGAAAGTCGACAAAACCAATCCTGGTACAGCTCCAGAAAGCAGAAAAACGGAAGCTTTAACGTTGACGTTTCCCCTTTTGAAATGGAAGAGAGTTGCTAAAAACCTCGTTGTTGCGTTGTAGAGCAAGTCAGTTCCGACCGCAACAACTGGAGGGATTCCTAAGAAGATCAAAGCTGGAGTCATCAAAGCTCCTCCACCTATTCCAGTCAATCCCACCAAAAATCCAACTAAAAAACCAAGAACGTAGAGTTCCAAAATCAAACCTCCAAATAGCCGAGCTCCTTTGCCTTATTCAGAATCGCCTCAACCTCTTCTTCCACGCTCATTTTATGGGTTTCGAGAATCAGCTCCGGATTTTCCGGCTCTTCGTAAATTCCGTCGTAGCCAGTCAGACCTTTTATCTCCCCTCTCATAGCTTTCGAATAAAGCCCTTTGGGATCTCTCTTCATCCTTATTTCGAGAGGGCATTTCAAATAAACCTCTATGAAGTTGCCGATTTCTTCCCTCGCTTTTTCTCTCACCGCTTTGTAGGGAGAGATGAGAGAAACTACAGCGACAACTCCATTTCTTGATAGGAGCTTGGCCATGTGGATAACTACGCGGTTGTGCATTTCTCTTGCCTCCTTACTGAATCCTATGTCTGGATAAAGTTTTCTCCTTATCTCGTCTCCATCAAGAACCTCCACTTTCAAACCCATCTCTTTCAGCTTTTTCTCCAAAGCTCTCGCGAGGGTAGTCTTTCCGGCTCCGCTCGGACCGGTAAGCCAGATTACGAAGCTCATAGCAAGGATCTCCCCCTTAGATCAACTTCTATGTCAAAGAGATTCAACACGGTTGGAGCAAAATCGTAGATCGAGCAGCTAATTTGTCTTTCATCCAATTCTGGATGATGAAGTAAGAAGACTCCGTATTCCGAATGAACCGCATCATCCGGACCAGTATCGTTCTCAGCAAGATAATTCGACTCCCAGCCAAGGGTTCCTGCTGCTCTCCAGTATAAGTCGTCGAAGTAAACCATTAAATCCGGCTTATCTCCCAAAGCAAGCGGATAGATTTCTTCTGGATAGAAAACCTTGGTATTCCATTTTTCTCCGTTCGGACCTCTTATCGATTTTATGTGTTCTGCTATTTCTTCCCTAACCTTCTCGTATTCGGTCTTCTTGACTATTCCTTTCTTCTCCCTCCCTTCCACGTTCAGAAAGATTCTCGAATAGTAGCCTCCCCAGGCCCATGCGATAGTTTTTCTCCAATCAACGTCCAACTCTTCGAATTTTACTCCTGTTCTCTTCTCAAGAATTTCCGGATTTCTGATCTTTAAATAGCCCTCCTCGATTAACCATTGATTAACCGCAAAAGCACCCTTCATTCTCTTTACTCCATGATCGGAAACAATAATTACGTAAGCATCCTCATCAACGAGTTCAAGGGTCTTTCTTATTTCTTTGTCAAGAAGCTTGTAGTAGTCCCTTACAACGTTCTTAAACTTGCTGTTCTCCTCGTAGAGGTGATGTTCTTTGTCGAAATACTTCCAGAAAGCGTGATGAACTCTGTCCAACCCAATTTCAACGAGCCAGAACAGATCCCAGTCCTTTTCTTGAATTAAGTGCCTCGCTACTTCGAACCTCTTTTCGGTCATTTCCCAGATTTTCTCCTTCACCTCTTCCCGCTCATCTTTTCTGAAAACTACGTCGAAGATGTACTCTCCAACAATTTTTTCCACCTCTTTTTTAAGCTCTTTGGGGTATGTGTAGTCGGAGTTTGCATCTGGAGTTATAAAGCAGCTTATCAGCCACCCATTCACTCTCTTCGGCGGATAGGTTGGAGGAACTCCTATTAAAACGCTTTTCTTTCCCTCCATTCCAAGGAAATCCCACACTGCTGGCTCAACGACCTTTCTGCTGTTCGCTATCCACATTTCATCGTAGCTTCCCTCTTTTCTGTGCCTGAATCCGTAAAGTCCGAGTTCTCCAGGAGTTTTTCCCGTGAACATCACTGCCCAAGCGGGAATCGTTATCGCCGGAATGCAGCTCTTCATCTCCCCGTAAATCGAGTTTTCCATCAGCTTTTTTATCGTGGGAAGCTCATCTAAAAACTCATTAAAGAGAAGCTCTGGAGAAGCTGAATCCAGTCCGAAAATTAAAACCTTCACCATAAGCTTTCACCGAAATGGTTCTCAATAACTTTTACAACTTCGCCAAGCTTTTCCCTCTCGAAAATTACCCCGAGAACGTCTTTTTTCCCTCCAGCGTTCAAATTTTTGCTTTTCAACTTTTTGATTAACTCTTCGATCTTGTAGAGATTGGCTCTGTCTTCTTTAACTCTCACATAGAGTTGAGAAAAGCCATGGTAGTTCTCGTTAACAACTATTGCGACCTCACTGTTTGAATCCCACACGAGTTTTCTCGCAATAATGGATGCGATGTTGTAATCTGAAGAGAATTTAGCTAAGCTGAACTTACTGTTTTCATGAACATTCTTCAGAATTCTTGTTATCTCCTGTTCTATCCTTCCAACGTTCTTGTTCCACTCGTCATCCTCGAGTAAATACTTTGGATCGTTATTCGCAACTTTCTCTACCGCTTCCTCAACTCCCCTTCTATCGAAAAGCAGAGACGGGGAGTTTATCAACTCTGCTAAACGCAAAGCCTCTTTTTCACTTAACTCATACTTTTTCAAAATTTTTAAAACCCAGTCGAATCTGAAAGCTCTTCTTCCGACATCTCCCACAGCTCCTAAAGCTGACCTCCAGTCCCAGTGGGAAAAGAAGGATGAGACGACATAGCTCGCTGAAGGAGCCTGTTTTCCCTCAAAAATTGGATTCACATGAATAACATTCTTTTTTTCGATTTTATTTTGTATGTGATGATCCAAGAAGACTACCGGCTTTTCTATCCTTTCGACCTCTTTGGGGAGATTTACGTCAACCACGTAAACTTTTTCAGCTCTGTTTACGGCATTCCAGACTCTTTCATCGAATTTAAAGATGCCGGGAAGTAGTGTAATATTTTCAGTGTTATCTACGACTTCCAAGATTAGAGAGGCTGAACAAATTCCGTCTGTATCCCAGTGGTGGATTATCAGATTCATGCTAATCAACGAAGGGTTTTTCAAAGCTTAGAATCACTTCAGCCACTTCCGGACGCATCATTTCTTTAGGCGGCAATTCCCCTTTCATCAGCATCTCTCTTATTTTCGTTCCGCTCGGTGGAATTATATCCTCTCCCCTATGGGGGCAAACAGCCTCGTTCACGAATCCGTAGCACTTCTTGCAGTAGTAGAACTGCTTGAAGAATATGGGAGTGATGCCTAAATCCGGAAATTCTTCGAATATCTCTTGAGCTTCGTAGGGCTTGTAATAGCTTCCAACTCCGGCATGGTCTCTTCCAACTATGAAATGCGTGCACCCAAAGTTCTTTCTAACTATGGCGTGAAAAATTGCCTCTCTCGGTCCAGCATATCGCATTTCGGTTCTGAGTACTGCCAAGACAGCTCTGTTCTTCAGATAATATCTCTCGATCAAAACTTCGTAGGCTTTTAAAATGACCTCATCCCTGAAATCTCCCTTCTTCTTTCTTCCAATGACCGGATTTATAAAGAGACCATCCACGAAAGTTAGGGCAGTTTTCTGCACGTACTCATGCCCCAAATGGGGAGCGTTTCTCGTTTGAAAGCCTACAACTGTTCTCCATCCGAGTTCCTTAAACAAAACTCTCGTCTCCACTGGCTGAAGAGTGTACTTTTCGAAGGGATTTTCAATCTGATTCAAAAGATCTATTTTTCCTCCAACAAGCCTGTCTCTCATCTCAAAGACTTTCTTAACCCCCGGATGATCCAAATCCGTTGTCTTGAAAACTTTTTCAGCAAACTCTTTTTTATCGAATTTGTAAATCTCTTCCACTTCCATCAAAGCTTCTACGCTGCCATTGG
>NZ_WANY01000168.1:0-8798 GCF_015521575.1 Ferroglobus sp. | reverse complement strand
CTTAAGTATCGTTTATAACATAAATTACAACATGGAATTGTGTTTCCAGCGTGTTAGGAGGTGTTTGCCTTGGTGGATGTGACATCAGTAATTGCACTTATCGTAACTGGGCTAATTGCGGGGACGCTGGGAGGATTGCTGGGGATTGGAGGATGCGTAATCATGCTACCCTCTCTCGTATTCTTATTTAGATACCCTCTGCCCGTTGCAATTGGAACGACAATAACTGCGGTAATCCTAACCGCCACTTCCGGAGCGATAGGGCACATAAGGATGAAAAACGTCGACTATTCTACAGCTAAAGTTGTTGCTGTAAGTGGTGCTGTTGGCGCTGCTGTGGGCTCAGTAATTTTCTTCTACATAGCGAGTCAACTTTGGTTGCTAAACTTCATTCTCGGCTTTGCGTTCCTTTACGTCTCGATTAGGATGGTATATGAAGGAATTGTTAAGAGAAAAATGCCAGAAAAATCTGGCAACGTCGTTCCCGGCTCAAAAGTGGCAAAAGCTACGATAGGATTCTTTATAGGAATTATCACGGGTATCGTTGGTCTTGGGGGTGGTTACGCTTTAGTCCCTTCGTTCATATATTTGTTAAGTTCCCCGGTAAAGATTGCGGTTGGTACTTCATTGGCTTCATTCATCAGCATGGCAGTCGTGAGCGGAGCGTTCAAACTTTATCAGGGTGTCGTTGACGTAATAGCTGCGATCTGCTTGGGTGTGGGAACGATTATCGGCGCACAGATCGGAGCAAGGCTCACGAAAATCGTTCCAGCTTGGGCAATCAAAGCAATATTTGGCTTCGTCTTCCTATACGTCTCGCTGAAGTTCATCTGGCAGGGGTACGTCAGTCTCGTATAACCCTTTTTATTCTTTTTGAAATCTTCCATCGTCCCTTAAGCTGTGTAACTTGTTTAAATTTCCCTCAAGCCATCCCACTCTATCAACTACTCTCACGTCAAATTCTGGGACGTAAGGTTTAATATCCAAAAGAGGTGTTCCATCCACTATGTCAACATCTTGGATGTGCAAAATGTTTCCTTCAATTTTGATTAATCTTACAACTGAAATACCAATAGGATTCGGTCTGCTTGGAGCTCTCGTTGCGAAAACACCCCGCATTTGATCATCCATAAACGGCTTTACTTTCAACGAGAATTTTTTAGATAGATGAAAATGATAAATCAAAATAATATGAGAGAAACCATCTAAGTCTTTCAAACCTTCAGCGTACTCTGGGAACACTTCAACTCTTCCGTGAACGCCTTTAGCAGCTGTGGGTTGGATAGGGGTTCCTTTTGGCTCTTTAAATGGAGTATATATAATTCCTATCGGTCTATACCGAATCTCCATCATTGATTAAATCTCTAAAAATTACTTAAATCTTGTCTGAAGGTATTTACGTTTGAAACCTCTTGTTTTTCTTTGAAAAGTACTTCGAGACAAAGATAACAACCAAAAATCTTATTATGAAATTATTTTCCACTAATTTCGGTGATTTTTATGGAGGAGATAAGAGAGATTGCTTCAAAATTCGAAAGAATCAGCGCCCACTCCCACATTAAAGGATTGGGACTGGACGAGAACCTGAAAGCGAAAGATGTGGCTGATGGACTTGTAGGGCAGAAGAAGGCAAGAGAGGCGGCTGGAGTAATAGTTAAGCTGATAAAAGAAGGAAAAATGGCTGGCAGAGGAATTCTCATCGCCGGACCCCCAGGAACTGGAAAGACTGCTATAGCAGTTGCCATAAGTAAGGAGCTTGGAAAAGACATTCCCTTCGTTCAGGTTTCGGCAAGCGAGTTTTATAGTGCGGAGATGAAAAAGACTGAAGCGCTAATCCAGACGATGAGAAAAGCAATAGGAGTGAGGATAAAAGAGAGGAGGGTCGTTCTCGAAGGAGAGGTAGTTGGACTGGACTACAACATGGTACCGAATCCCTACAACCCCACTCAAAAGATTCCAGAGTCGGCAACGCTCACCCTCGCCACGAAGAGTGAAAAAAGAACTTTCAGCATAAGCGGAAGGTTAGCCTTGCAGTTCATGTACCAAGGGATAGAGGTAGGAGACGTAATAATGATCGACAAGGAGACTGGAAGAATCGTTAAGCTCGGAAGGAGCGAGAAAGCTTCGAAGAAGTACGACATAGGAGGAGAGGAGGTTGTAGAAGTTCCCTCTGGAAGCGTGGAGAAGGAGAAGGAGTTCACATACGTTGTAACACTGCACGACCTCGACGAGGCTAACGCAAGAAGAAGCAGTATATTTTCGTTATTCTCCGGAGAGAGCCGAGAGATAGACAACGAGATAAGAGAGGCAGTGGATGAGCAAGTTAAAAGATGGGTGGAAGAAGGAAGAGCCGAGCTCGTTCCGGGAGTGCTGTTTATAGACGAAACCCACCTAATGGACATAGAGCTGTTCTCCTTCATGAACAGAGCGATGGAGTCCGAAATGGCACCGATAATAATTCTCGCTTCAAACCGAGGATTTGCGAAAATAAGAGGAACCGACGTTATAGCACCTCACGGAATTCCCTTGGACTTGCTGGACAGGCTGCTGATAATAACCACCGAACCTTACACTGAGAGCGAGATAGAAGCGATAATAAGAATCCGAGCTTCGGAGATGGGAGTAGAATTAAGCGACGATGCTTTGAGAAAGTTGACAGAATTAGGAGTCAAGTTCAGTTTAAGATATGCCGTGCAATTGCTTGCCCCAGCCAACGAGTTCGCCAAGTTGAGAAATTCGGGTAAGATAGATGTCGAAGATGTCGAAAGGGCTGCCGAGCTGTTCGTAGATGTTAGTACGAGCTCCTCATATCTGAAGAAATGGGAAGAAAAGATGTTAACTTCCTGATTTTACAAAACTTTTTTATCGGAGAAATTGTAAATAATTAATTAGGTGAGCATTATGGCGCTGGATGCAAACAAACTCGTTATTCGTCCCCTGCGACAAGAGGATTTTGAGGAAGTCGTTAGAATCGATTCAGAATACACGGGAGAGAGGAGGGAGGAGTACTATAAAAGACTATTCAACGAGATTCTTAACGCTGAGCACGCTATAATAACTTCTCTTGCAGCCGAATACGACGGTAAACTTGTTGGATTTATAGCCGGAACTGTTTTCTCGGGAGAATTCGGTATTCCCGAAAATACGGCATACATTACAACGATGGGAGTCGACAAAGATTTCGTGAGGATGGGGATAGGAAAGGAGCTTTTTAAGGAGTTCGTGAGAAACGTCAGAGCTGCGGGAGTGACGAAGATCTACACAATCGTCGACTGGGAAGAGAATTGGGATCTGCTCAGCTTTTTCAGAAGAGCGGGATTCAAGCCGTCGGCAACGAAAATCTACTTGGAAATGGAAGTTCCCTAAATTCGAGATCGTTAATTTTTAAAATTTACAATGTAATAAGAAAAACCTTTTAAACTTTACATTGTAAAGTTTGTTTATGATTGCCCAGTACGGCTATAGGGATGGATCTGGAACATATTACATCAGCATAGACACGGATAAATGCGATGGTTGCGTTGATTACGAAGTGGCTAAGTGCGTTGAAGTTTGTCCAGCTGGAGTTTTTGAGGTCGTTGAAGAGGATCCAAACGATCCTCTGAGAGATGAGCCCGTTGCGATAGTTAAGGAAGAGCACAGAAACAAGCTTAGGTTTAGCTGTGCTCAATGTAAGCCGGCAAGCGGATACAAAGTCGAGGATTTGCCTTGCGTTAAAGCTTGCCCGAACGGAGCGATATCTCATAGCTGGTAGCCATGTGGAAGCGAGCCTTCACGATTGAAAGGGATAGGGCGAAGGAGTACGTAGAACTTTACGAGTCCATGGGTTACGAAGTGAAGGTAGTGGATGCTAAGAGTTGTGACAGGGAGTGCGGAGTTTGCTATCTTGGCGGAGACTACGTGGAGATCTGGATAAGGAAAAAGGATGAAGAAGACGATGAACTTTACGAGGACTAACCAAAATAAACGAGTGTCGCTCCGAGGACAGTTAAAACAACACCGAAAACCGTCCTCAACGCTATTTTTTCGAGAGATTGAATGAAAAGGATGGAGAAGAAAGTCGTAAATATTGGGTAGAGATTCGAGAGCGGAACAGCGATAACCACGGGAGTCGTGCTTAGGGATAGGAAGTAAAAGTACGTTCCGATGAAGAGAGCTGTTCCTGAGAGAAATAAATAGGGGGATATTTTTTCGGGCTTCACCCTTCCTTTGTAAGCGGAGAAAACGAAAAGAGCGGAAACCCCAGAAAGAAGGGAAATCAAATTGCTTAAAGATACGCTTTCCTCAATTATTCCCACCTTCACAAAGATAGCAGCTAATCCGTACATAAAGCCTGCCGCTAAAGACAAAGCCAATCCCTCTCTTCTTATATCCTCCGTCGTAAACACGTACAGCCCGAAAATCATTAATGCGCTTCCAAACGCGACTAAAAAAGTTGGTTTTTCCCCAAGAATGATCATTCCGAGGATTGCCGAGAAGAATATTCTCGTCGACGTTCCTGTATAAGCTCTCGAAGAGCCGATGTAATGAACCGAGAAATACGTCATCGTCCTTCCCATAAACTGCTGTATCAACCCAGCTAAAGCGAGAAAGAGGACGTTTTCGAAGCCGATTGTTAGATTTTTTGACAATGTTCCGTCGGCAATAACAAGAAAAACGAGCCAGAGCGTGTTAACGGTTAGAATGAACAAAGTGCCCGAAAGAGGGTTTACATCTTGAAGAGCCTTCCTCACAAATATTCCGTTCAACCCCCAGAAAACCGAAGACAGCAAAGCGAAGATCTCTCCGAACACTTTTCGAAATCATTCGGATATATTTAAATATGTTTCTTTACAGCATCACGTTTATATATCAATAAAGCTTAACAAAATTCATGGACTTTGACTTAAGAACACCGATAGTTAAACTCGACAAGACAAGGAAGGCAATTTTGAGGGAAAAAATAGCGGACCCCGACATAACAACAAGGAAGCTCAGCGAGGTTTTAAAGGAAAAATACAACATAAGCCTGAGTCATGCGAGAGTTGCAGAAATAATAAAGGAGATGAAGGAGCAGGAGATATTTAGAGAGACAGTGATTCCGAACGAGAATTACTTCATTTTCGCTTTCATGGAGATGAGCTTCAACAACGAAAACTTTGCAGAACACTGGAGGAGAACATACGAATATCTCGTTTCCTCCCCAAATGTGGTTTTGTTTTTCACAACCGACGGAATTATGAGGTGGAAAACGCTGATGGTTTTTAGAAGTTTTCAGGAAGTTTCGAGGTGGGTGCACCACTTTCTTAAAGAGTACGGGGTTCTAATCCAAGATCTCGACTTGCAGATAATCTACAGAATCTTGAAGTTCCGCTTCGATGAGTCGTTGCTTGACGATGTCATATCCGAATCTCCTGATACAATGTAAAATCTAACCGCTTATTTTTCCACCATTATCCAGAAAACTTTAAATACCTGTTTTACAACATTAGGTTAAACAGCGGTAAAAGTTGACACTAACGGATCGGGGGGATAGAATGGGAGAAAACGTGGAAAACTTACCTGAGATTAGGCAATTCAAGGAATGGTTCGAAAAGAGGCATGAATATGCGAAGAAATGGAAGGAGAAAACCGGGGGGAAAGTGGTAGGGTACTTCTGCACCTACGTGCCAGAGGAAATTCTCTACGCAGCTGGAATACTGCCCGTGAGAATTCTTGGAAGTCACGAGCCGGAGAGTATTACCCGTCCGTATCTGCACGATATGTACTGCCCCTTCTGCCACGACACGTTAGCTCAAGGGTTGCAGGGGAGGTACAATTATCTTGACGGAGTCACTATCGCTCAGTCTTGCTTGCACATGAGGCAGTCTTACTTTAGCTTTGCTGACAGAGTCGAAAACATAGAGTGGAGCTACTACTTGCCCTTCCCTCACGGCGTGAATAACCCGTACGCTGCAGATTACGCAAAGCACGAGTTCGAGAAGTTCAAAGCGGCTGTGGAAGAGTGGACAGGCACAACGATCTCGGACAAAGACCTTGAAGAGGCTATTCAGGTTTACAACAAGAACCGCGAGCTTATGATGAAGGTCTTCGAATTCAGAAAGGCTGACGATCCAAAGATAACTGGATTGCATGCGATGTACATGGTCGTTTCTTCCCAAGTTGTAGATAAAGCAGAACACAACGAAGTTCTTGAAAGCTTGGTTGAAAAGTTGCCCGAGGTTGAGAGTGACAGAGAAGTTGGAACGAGGTTCATGCTAATTGGAAGTGAGGATTACGACGAGGAGTTGTTCAAGCTCATCGAATACGGAATGGACTATCCAGCCACTTTTGTGTTTGAGGAGAATTGTACTGGCTCAAGATACTTCTGGGGAACTGTAGAAAACGGAGATGATAAGCTAATGGCTTTGGCAAGGAGGTATGTCTACAGAGTTCCGTGTCCGGCTAAAGATTGGGCGAGGGGAGACTTCTTCGGAAGAAGAAGGTTCCAGTTTATAGAGAGAGTGATAAAGGACTGGAACGTTGAAGCCGTAATTATAGCCCAGATGAAGTTCTGCGATCCTCACGAGCTTGATATTCCTTCGCTGAGAGACATGCTCGACAAAATGGGCGTTCCTCATTTGCACTTGGAGCTTGATTTAACACAGCCCGTCGGTCAATTCAGAACGAGAGTTGAAGCTCTAATCGAATCGATGGGTGAAGAAGATCTTTACATCTGAGGTGATGATCGTGACGGAAGTTAAGGTTAGACCGTTTGAGTGTTGGGACGATTTCAAGAAGTATAGAATGGAGTACTACAAGAACTACCTTGAAGCTAAGGAGAAAGGCGGAATCAGATGGGCTGGTTCAGCTTGGGCTTTCGATGCTGTGCCAGCCGGATTGGGAGAAGACGTTTATCCGCTAACCGGCGAACCTTACGGAGCGACATGCGCTTTCTTCAGAGACTTCTCCTACAGAGCTCTTGAAGCTATAGAGAGAAAAGGTGCCGCAAGAGACCTATGTGGATACATGAGGAACTACTGGGGAAGCATAGCGATGAACAAGTACCTCCTTGCCGATGGAACCGAAGTCGAGCCATTCCCCAAGCCCGACTTCAACTTCACGATACACATCTGCTGCACCCATGCGAAATGGTATCACTACGCCGCTGAACTTGAAGGAGGTGTGCCAACCTACGCTGTTGATATTTCGGTCGGTCCGGGTTACTTACTGGACGACAAGAAGATCGAATATGTGGTCAGACAGCTTGAAGATGCAATTACCTGGATGGAAAAGATTACGGGAAGGGAGTACGATGACGAACTTTTGATCAAGGCTGTTGAAAACGAAGCTAAGTCGATGACGCTCTGGGCTAAGATCTGCAAGCTCAACCAAGCCACTCCAGCCCCGATGGAAGAGAAGAGCATGTTCTCCTTCTACGTCCTAACGCTTCTTAAAAGAAGTGACGAGAAAGTTGTGAAGCTCTATGAGAAGCTGTACAAAGAAGTGGAAAGCAGAGTAAAGAGAGGCATAGGTGCTTTAACCTACGAGCAGTTCAGGTTCGTGACTGACAACCCACCGCCTTGGCCATTCCTGAAAGTTTACAGGTACTTGGAACAAACGTACGGAGCTGTATCTGTCGGAAGCATCTACACCTTCGGATTGGGAGGGGCTTGGAAGTGCATGGACGAAAAGGGAGAAAAGTGGGTCTGGGAGCCGGCACCAACGCCAGAAGAGGCGGGATTTGAAATCCATGACAGAAGAAGTGCTCTATGGTGGACTGCGATGTTCAACTTAAAGTACAGAGCTTCCTGGCAGCACGAGTATTCCCACTGGATAAGGAAGCTCGAAACCTACCAGATGATAAAGGACTGGAAGGCTGATGCAATAATAATGCACCTCAACAGAGGTTGCGAACTCTGGAACATGTCAACGCTCGAAGTGAGAGACTACTTAGTTAAGCAAGGGGTGCCGGTTGCAACTTACGAAGGGAACATGGCCGATCCGAGAGAGTTTGACGAGGCGAGAACTTTTAATGTCATAGATTCATTCATGCAGAGTTTGGGTGTAGAAAAGCTTGCGTGAGGTGATGCTATGTTTGTTGGGGTAGATGTCGGATCTAAATACACGAAAGTCGTCGTGATGAACGAAAATAAGGAAGTTCTCTCCTATGTTATCACGAGAACCGGGACAGATTTAAAGCAAACCTCCAGTTCAGCTTTTGAGGAAGCTTTGAGCAAAGCTGGGGTAAGCAAGGACGACGTTAAAAGAATAATAGCCACCGGCTTCGGAAAAATCGCCGCTCCCTTTGCTGATGACGAAACAACTCAAGTTATTTCCGCTGCAAAGGGAGCTTACTACGTAAGACCATCGACGAGAACGGTAATTGAAGTTGGAGCTGAAGAAAGTAGAGCAATAAGCTTGGACGATAACGGAAACGTTAAAGATTTTGCTTTAGCAGATAAATGCGCAGCCGGAGCCGGATCATTCGTGGATGCGATGGTTCGCTATTTAGAAGTTACTCCGGAAGAGTTCGGGAGGCTTGCGTTGCAAGCGACGAAAAGTATTCCGATGAATGCTCAGTGCGTCATATTCGCCGAATCTGAAGTTGTTTCTCTCCTCCATGCTAACGTTCCGAAGGCTGAGATTTCGAGGGCCATTCACGATGCCATAGCAGACAGAGTGGCTTCAATTGCAAGAAGGCTCGAAATTAGGGACGACGTTCTACTAATAGGTGGATTAGCTAACGACATAGGATTCATCGACGCCATGAAGAGAGAGCTTGAAAGAGAGGTTTACGTTCCAGAAAACTACCCGCCGGAAGTCGTTCCAGCTATAGG
>NZ_WANY01000167.1:0-2330 GCF_015521575.1 Ferroglobus sp. | reverse complement strand
GTTGGCAAGCTGATTATTCAAAGAAAATACGAAGAAGCTTTCTGGGTGTACGTGGCGAAACCCTTTGAGGGCGAGAGAGAAGACGTTAGAAAGATAAGAGAAATTCTGTGGAAGGAAAGAGATGCAAAATTTGGATTGAGGGAACTGCCCAAATACCTGAGATACGAGAGATTGCTTTTACAAAAGTTGAGAGAGGGCAAAAACGAGCTTGAAGCTCTCCTTAGCTTGCCTAAAAACCTCAAGCTCATGTTCATCCACGCCTACCAGTCTTACCTCTTCAACAGGCTTCTATCGGAAAGAATAAGAGAGTTCGGAAATCTCAAAGAAATTGAAAGAGACGACTTCGTCGACTTCGTGAATTTTAGAAAGGGATACAAAGTTTACTCCGAAGACTTTTCCATTCTTACAGACTTCAACTCTCCGAGGATTTCGTTTCTGAAAGAAAAAGGTTACGCCATTCTCGCCTTACCCCTCCCGGGATACGAGACGAAGCTTGTTGGCTGGAGTGGGGAAAAATTGAAGGAAATTCTCGAAGAGGAAGGAATCGATCTTGAGAGCTTCAAATCTCCGTACCCGGAGTTTTCCTCAAAAGGCAGTTTGAGGGTTGCTGAGATACCTTTCGAATTTGAAAGGTTTTCTTATTCCGAAGGCGTTTTCGAGTTCTTTTTGCCAAAGGGTTGTTACGCAACTGTGTTTTTGAGGGAGTACATGAAATCAGAGCAAATCGGCTTTTCTTAAAATCTCTTCGTTTAACTTATCGGTTTCAGCTATTACTCTCTTTTCCAAGCTCATTACGATAATTCGATCAGCCAAGCTTTCAACCAGCTCAAGCTCGTGGCTCGTAAAAACCACCGTGCCATCGTAAGTTTCCAGAATTTCGAAAATCTTCCTCTTCGTCTTTGCATCAACGTTGGCAAAAGGCTCGTCAAGAAACAGAATTTTTGGGGAGTAGATGAGGATGCTCGCCAGAGCGACTCTCTTCTTTTCTCCACCGCTCAGTCTGAAAGGGGGTTTTTTGAGAATTCCCGAAATCTTAAACTCTTCCGCTATTTTGCTGACCTCTTCCTTAATTTTTTCCTCACTCCAACCAAGCTGAGAGGGCACATACCTAAGCTCATCGAACACCGTGGAGTTGAAGAGGAATATGTCGGGATCTTGAAAAAGAAAACCAACATTTTTTCTCACTTCTTCGATATTTTCCTCCGGGTTAACCCCAAGAATTCTAACTTTTCCAGTCGTTGGTTTTAAAAGCCCGGAAAGAACAAGAAGAAGAGTGCTTTTTCCGCTTCCGTTTGCTCCTATTATCGCAATTCTCTCACCTTCTCTTATTTTCACACTCAATTCGTCGAAGCCGAGTGTTCCGTCTGGATAAGTGTAGCTTATGTTCTCAGCCTCGATCACAGTATCGTCCACCATACCACAACGAGTAAAAAGTAGGGGATTAATAGCTTACTCCCCTTAACTTTTCCAATTGGCTCACCTCTGAGCTTCATAGCCAGCGCAACTTTTTCCCCTTTTTCCATACTTCTCAGCATGAACAAACCGAGAACCTCTCCTCCCCTCTTCATCGTCTCTATGTGTCCGCTCCTTTTAACTCTCCTACTTTCCCTCGCTATGAGAATGGCAAGTAGATCTCTCACGAGAATGTAGGAGTAAATGTATGTGACCCAAAGGGAGTTGAGAAGCTTCTCCGGAACTTTCAAAGCTCTTAAAGCTGAGATAACATCGTTGAAGGGGGTGGAAATTATGAGAAGCTGCAAAGAAGATATGGCGGCAAAAATTCTCAGAGAAAAAATTAAGACGTAAGAGAACGGTTCGCCAAAAAACATAGTTGGTAAAACTATGAAAAAAGAGAATAGCGGGAAAAGATAAGAGCGTTTCATGAGCTTAACTATGCTAATACCGCTCAGAAAAGCGAGAAGGTAGATCGAAATTATGATAAAGAGGATTTTTTCGATTTCGAAAGTTGAAACGGAGAGAATAGCCAAAATTGTAAAGCCCACAACCTTTACTCGTGGATCAATTTTTGACAGCAAATTTTCTTCGTAAACGAAAAAATTTTGGAAGTATTCTGAGAAAGCTCTAATGCTTCTCTCTATTAGCTCGTGCAAGGGCAACACCTATCGCAAGAATTAAAGCGACGCCGATCGCTCCGGTGATAAGCGCTCCAAAGTAGTCGTTAATTCCAGGAACTGTGTAGTCAGGAAATATCCCGCTCCACAAGCTATTCTCGTTCAATCCGAGCTTTTCCGCTGCAACCTCCAACGGCTCTGTATAATTGACCAATTCAGCCAAATATGCGAAGAGAGGCGCTAAAACTATCATCACAG
>NZ_WANY01000166.1:0-14221 GCF_015521575.1 Ferroglobus sp. | reverse complement strand
GTTTGTAAGACCGACAAGTACGTATATCTTGAGGAGGTCAGTAGGTATCTGGGATTCGAGGTGAGAACATGAAAGTGATAGTTACAAGCGGGAAGAGAAAGACGGCAATAGCGAGGGCAACGATAAAGCCAGGAAAGGGAAGAGTAAGAATTAACAAGATACCCGTCGAAATCTACCAGCCAGAAATGGCGAGAATGAAGATAATGGAGCCGCTGCTAATAGCCAAAGAGCTTGCGAAGCAAGTCGACATCGACGTGAAGGTGGAAGGCGGAGGATTTATGGGACAGGCTGAAGCAGCGAGAACGGCAATAGCGAGAGCGTTATTGGAATTCAGCCAAGATCCGGAGTTAAAGAGAGCATTCCTTGAATACGACAGAACTTTGCTCGTGAACGATACGAGAAGAAAAGAACCGAAAAAGCAGGGAGGGAGAGGAGCAAGAAAGAGGAGGCAAACTTCTTACAGGTGATTTTTCAATGTTTCCCGTAAGGTGCTTCACCTGCGGAGCCGTAATAGCTCATAAGTGGGAGGAATATAAGAAGCTACTTTCTGAGGGCAAGTCGCCGAGGGAAGCTTTAGACACCCTCGGCATCGAGAGATATTGTTGCAGGAGGATGTTCTTCACCCACAAATCGGTTGTTGAGGAGCTGGCGAGATATAGGGGAGTTATAAGCTTCGAAGAAGAGGGGCCGTAGGGTAGCCTGGATATCCTGCGGCGTTCGGGGCGCCGTGACCCGAGTTCAAATCTCGGCGGCCCCATTTCCCTTTAATTTGGGGGGAGATTCGTGAAAAAGTTGTTTCCGTTCGAATACACGAGGTTTGAAAAGGCAAGAATTATCGGAGCAAGAGCTTTACAAATAGCTATGGGTGCTCCCGTTTTAATTGAAACTGACAAAACTGATCCTCTTGAAATTGCTAAGGAAGAGTTCGAAAGAGGTGTGATTCCGATAACCGTTAAAAGGAGGAGGAGTGCTTTTGTCTGGCTCCAGAGATACGACCTATTCTGAGGTGATAACTTGGTAATAGAGGATGTTTTCTACAGAATAGTTTTTGACAGTAGGGGAAAGGAGACTGTAGAATGCGTCGTCATCACCGAAAACTCTTTCGGAAAAGCAATCGCTCCAAGCGGTGCTTCAACTGGAAGTAACGAAGCTGTTGCAGTTGACCCCTACAAGATTGATGAAATAGAGGAGAGGGTTTCCAAAGCTTTGATAGGTTTATACGTTTTCGATCAGCAAGAGATAGACAAGGCTCTAAGGGAAGAAGACGGAACCGAGAACTTCTCAAGTATCGGGGGAAATTTCGCCATCGCCGCAAGCTTGGCAGCAGCTAAAGCAGCGGCAAACTCCCTCGGCTTGAAACTCTACGAGTATCTTGGCGGAGCTTTCGCCAAAGAACTTCCATACCCCCTCGGAAACGTTATAGGCGGAGGTGCTCACGCAGAGAATTCAACGAGCATTCAGGAATTCTTAGTAATCCCCGTCGGAGCAGAAACGTTTTTCGATGCCCAAAAAGCGAACGCCTTAGTTCACAGAAAGCTAAAAGAGATTTTCAAAAAGAGGGGAATATTTGCGGCAAAAGGTGACGAAGGAGCTTGGGCAGCCCAGATAACCGACGAAGAAGCTTTTGAAATTTTAAATGAAGCTATAAGCTTAGTTGAAGATGAGGTCGGTTTCGAGATAAGAATGGGGGTGGATGTGGCTGCAACCGAGCTTTGGAATGGGAAACATTACGTTTACAGAGACAAGAAGCTGAGCAGGGAAGAGCAGATCTCCTACATAGCTGAACTAATCGACAGGTACGACCTCCTCTACGTTGAAGATCCCCTCCACGAGGAGGACTTTGAGGGGTTCGCGGAGCTTACAAAAAGCGTAAACTGCATGATATGCGGAGACGACCTCTTCGTCACAAACGTTAAGAGGATAGAAAAGGGAATAGAAATGGGAGCTGCGAACACCGTTTTGATCAAACCAAACCAGATAGGCACTTTAACTGACACGTTCAAAGCGGTGAAAGTTGCTAAGGACAACGATTACGACATCGTAGTCTCCCACAGAAGCGGAGAAACTGAAGATGAGACAATAGCTCACCTCAGCGTAGCTTTCAACGCAACATTAATAAAGTGCGGTGTTGTTGGCGGGGAAAGAATTGCCAAGTTAAACGAACTAATCAGAATTGAAGATGAAGATTACATGACGATGACCAAGATAAGGTGGTTAAAATGAAAGGGAAGTTAATGAGAGAAGATGAGGGTTACGAATATCTTGTTCCTCCGGATGAGTACTTAGCCGCTGGAGTGCACATTGGAACGCAGATAAAGACCGGAGACATGAAAAGGTTCATCTACAAAGTCAGGCAGGACGGTTTGTACATACTCGACATAAGAATGCTCGACGAAAGACTAAAGCTGGCAGGAAAGCTCCTTGCAAGATACGAGCCAAACAAAGTTCTGGCGGTAGCTGCAAGGCAGTACGGGCAGAAGCCGGTGATGATGTTCGCCAAGGTCACCGGAGCTGAGTACGTTGTGGGAAGATTCATCCCCGGAACTTTAACGAATCCCGCTCTTAAAGAATACAAAGAGCCCGAAATCGTAATCGTCACAGACCCGGCTATAGACAGACAAGCTGTTATCGAAGCCACCGAAGTGGGGATTCCGGTAGTAGCTCTATGCGACACGAACAACAACACAGCCAACATAGACTTTGTAATTCCGACGAACAACAAGGGTAGAAAAGCCTTGGCTTTGGTTTACTGGATTCTCGCAAGAGAAGTTTTGAGAAACAGAGGTTTCGCCGAATTCCCTTACAGAGTGGAAGATTTCGAGGCAGAGCTTTAATTCTGGAAAAAGTTTTTGTTTTTCGAAACCAATTTTTATTCCATGACTCCCGAACAGATTTTAGAGAGAGCGAAGCAGTTGGAGGTTCAGGCTATTAAAGAGTACAACGAAATGAAGAAAAATGCTGATCCCCTAACTTCGGAACTTCTCGACTACCTGATTTCTCAGGAAAGGGAGCACCTGAAAATGATAGAAGATAGGCTGAAAGCTCTAAAACTCCTCAGTAATAGATAGTAACAAGGAACATCGCAAAAACAGTAAGAATTAAAAGAGCCGTTACCAAATAGAACCTCCCGCTTAGCTTTTTGCTCGCTAAAGCTTCCCCGACAGCTTCCGTGCAAATAACAACTAAAGTGGAGAGTATCGCAAGCAAAGAGAAGGAAATCCACTTAGGAATAGCTGATAAATTTGCGTACTTGCTCCAAATTCCCATGGAGTAGTAGAAAACGGCGATAAACTCTATGACAGCCGCTGCCGCTTGAAGAGACGAAGTTTTCCTTTGAAGCTCAAGGTTTTCTTTTCTGTGGAGGGACTCCAATTTTAAATGAACCGTATCGAGGGCATCCCTCACACCGTTAAGCGTCGATTCGAAGCTCGATTCGTACTGGCGAAGAGACTGAAGCTGAATTCTGAGACTCGAAATTAGCTCATCCAAACCAAATTCCCTTGAATACTCTTCAGCTCTGATCAAAGAGGAAGATATTTCCTCGAGTTCATCTTTAAACTGCATGTAAGCGGAAAAAAACGACCCCTTCAATGAGGAAATCGAATAGGCAAGCTCCTCAAGTTTCGAAACGCTTAGGGTTTTTGCCCCCTCAAGGATTTCCGTAACCTCGGAGATTATTTTCGTCTCCTCTTTATTTAAATGCTCAGCCCTAAGCCTCGCATCTTTAATTAGAATCTTAGCTACCGTTATCTCAGATAGAAATGGGATAAGATTTTGCAGAACACCTTTACCTTTTTCCCGAGGAACGTACACAGTACTATTTTCCAATTTTACTTCGTTGGAATCTCCGAAAATTATTTGATAAGTTTCCAACGGCTCTACGAAAAAGCTTAGGCTATCTTCGGAAAGAACAAAAAATGTCTTTTTGTATTTTCCAGCCACAATTTTTCCGTCGTTGCTTACAGCAAAAACCTCGTAGTCCCTTTCAGCTTTAAAAGCTGGTTTTAAATTCTTCAAACCCGCCAAAACTTCTTCCGAGTCCTTTTCGGGAAATATGTAGAGGAACACAATTCTTAATGTTTCTGACAAAATTTTTATTGTTTTGCTTTGAAATTCGTTTCAATGAAATTCGTTGGACTTGATATCGGAACCAACTACACAAAAGTTACGAACGACGGGGAAAACGTTTTCGTATTTCCGAGCATAGTCGCCTACGGAAAAAAGAGAGACTGGAGCCTGAAAGGAGAAGAGAAGGACGTTTACGTGGGAGAAGAGGCAATACACTTTCAAAGCGTTGAGGACATAGAAATCCTCAGACCTCTCCATGAAGGGAGGATTATGCACGAATCGTACGTGGAGCTTGCAAAATACGCTCTGAAAAAAGCAGAGGGAGATTTAATAGCAATTGGTCTCCCAGTGAAGTCCTCAAGGAAGGAAAGGGAGGAGATAAAAAGCAAGCTTCAGGAAAGTCTGAAGAAGGAGATCGTTTTATTCCCCCAACCGGTCGGAAGTTTGGCTTTTCTGAATTACGACACGGGAGTTTGCGTAGACATAGGCTTCGGCACCACCGACATAGCTGTTTTAGTTGACATGGAGTTCCTAAAAGGAGATACTATGCTCATAGGAGTAGACAACATCTACGAAAGCTTGGAGTTGGAGATAAGGAACAAGACCGGAGTGAGCATAACTCCTGAGGAAATGACGAAGCTGTTGGTGGAGAAAAAGACCGTGGGGAGAATAAGGAGCGGGAAGAAGGTGAGCATAAGCTACGAGGATATCAAAGAGGACTACGAAAGGCTGATGAAAAGCTGGATAGACAGAATATCGAGCAGAGTGAAGATGCTGATCGAAGGACTTTCCATAAGCATAGTGGAAAACTTCGTTTTGAGCGGGGGAGGAGCGATGCTTCCGGGCGTTCACGAGGAGTTTCAGAGACATTTCAGCGAGATCGGAGAAGTCATCACACCGGAAAATCCATTAACGAGTAACGTAAAGGGATTTTACAAGTTGGCAAAGCTTTTGTATGAGGAAAAAGAAGTAGAAGAAAAGAAGGAAGAAGCACCGAAGGAAAAGAAAGGTAGAAAGAAGTCATGAGGATATCGGTGGACATCCCGGCGGATATAGAGGAAAAACTTCTGAAAAAATGCGAGGAGCTTGGAGTATCCCCATCAGAATTTATCTCGGCGCTCCTTGAGTGGTACTTCCTGAAAAGGAAAAAGGAGGTTAGCGGAGAGCTTGAGAAGTACGCTAAAAAGTACGGAACAGAGAAAATGAAAAACTGCAAATATAGCGACGGAAAAATCTGTGCCTTAGAGGCTTTAACCGACTTGGAAGCTGAAGTTGAGCCCCTAAACGTTTACAAGTGCCTCTTCTGTTCTTATTTTGTTGATAAAAGGAAGGAACACCTGAAAAAGAAAGAGAACTTTGAGATTGTTGAGATAGCAAAAATGGCTGCAAAAATCGTTATCGAAAACTACGGAGACAGACTCGGTTACGTGCCGGAAAAGAAGAGGGGAGAAAAGAGCGAAATAAAGGATGTTAGAAAAATTATCGAGAGCTGGTAGGGTAGGAATTAACGTAAACGGCGATCTTCCGGAAAAAGAAATTGCCGAACTCTCCAGCTTTCTTTCTGAGAGGGTGAAGATAATCTGGATAGGGGAGAATCCACTTTTTGCCGATCCTTTCAGAGTTGCCGAAATAGTTGCCGAGAACTTCGAACACCTTGTAGGCTTCGGAGTCCTAACTCCAAGAAGAAATGCCAAAGAGATCTACGAAAACTTCAAAAAACTCGAAAAGGAGTATGGGGAAAGATTTATCCTTGGTGTAGCGTCGGGAGGTTTTAAGTTAAAAGATTACGAAAAATTTCTGAAAAAGTTGAGAGAAAAGTTCGAAGAAATCCTCTGCGGAGTGACTTGGCTGAAGTCTTATGAGATCGCAAAAAAGTACTGCTCCGGAATTCTACTGAACCACGTTTACCCTAAGCATGTGGAGGTTTTCAGGGACTTCGAGGGATTTAAAGCAGCCTACGGACCGGCTTTAATACTCCCGAGCGAGTTTTATCAGGACTTGATCATAGCCTGCTCGATAGTCATGCAGACGAGCAAGGATTTTCTGAAAAAATTTGGATACTACGAAGCCTACGAAAAAATCAGAGAGGTAAAGATAGAAGAACTCATAAAAAGGCGGCAGAGAGGCGAAAATCTGGAAAGCTACGGCGAATACAAAAAGCTAAAAGCTACTGCCGAAAAAATTCTCGAATTTTTCACGATCTCCGGAAAATTGGAAGATGTTTCCAACCGCATTAAGGAACTTTTAAGCTTGTGCGACCACGTCGTGCTCGGTGATCCCTTCTTCAGAGATAAAAAATCCGTGGAGAAAATCAGCCTTTTGTTATCACATCCGGGTCTATCTTAGCCATAACGAGCTCTGGAATTTTTCCAGCAAAAGCTACGACCTCATCCTTCACGACGAGCAATCCCTCGACATGCTTTTTCGCCTTTTTCCAGAATTCCTCAATTTTTTCCTCAATCTCTTCCTTTCCGTCCTTCTCTCCTATTACATTGCCTAAAGCGGTTGCAAAAGCATCGGCTATACTCGCCTCTTTCGCTATAACCGTAGCTGCGTCAGCGTAGCCGAAACTTACCGAATGCCCTATTTTTCCGCTTGAAGTGCAAATAGCTAAGAAGTCCGTCGGTTCTATTCTGAAAGCGAGGTTAGTGGGATAGATTCCGACGAGGATTTCACGATCCGTTTTAAGAGCTATATCGCCCCCGTTGTCAACAACTATAAAATCGGCTTCCAAATTTTCCACCGCATAACCTGCTATAGTACCGGCAACAGCAGCCATTGGTCCGACTCCAGCGAGTTTTGATGCTCGACACATTCTCTCAACTATCTCCTCAGAGCAATCGTAAGGAGAGTAGGTGATTGAAAAAAATGGGTCTCGATTAATCTTTTCCTCTATTTTCTCCCTTGCGTAGAGCATCAATTCTACAGCTTTCTTAAAAACCTCCTCGTTTTCCGCAAGGATCGTTGCAATCGTTTCCTTGTACCTAAACTTAAACCTCCTCACTCTGGAAGCTTCAGAGCGTTCAGTGGACATACTCCTACGCAGAATCCGCACCTTATGCACTTAACTTCGTTGACGACTATTCTGTCATCTTCTCCCCTCTCGAAAACGCCAGTGGGACAGACGCTAATGCAAGCACCACAATCCACGCATTTTTCGCTCTTCTCAATACTTTTGGTGAGCTTCCTCACCTCTACTCCATACTTTTTGAACTTCTCGGCAACTCTCTCCGCTATCTCGTCATCCACTTCCACAACAATCTCTCCAAACCTTGGCTCGACCTTTGCTTCAATTATGTTTATCAGCGCATTCTCCTCTATAGCCACCTTAGAAATAACCGGCGCTCTAACGGAGCGGGAATCGTACTTAAGTTTCAAAAGCATGAGATCACCTCGCAAGGAGCTTGCTCAAATCTTCGCTGCTCACGATCCCAACGACTTTGTTGTCCTTATCAACAACCGGTAAAGCCGAAATTTCGTGCTGCTCCATCTTCCTTGCCGCTATCTCTATCGGCTCCTCCATCGTCGTAGTGATGACTTTTCTCGTCATTATGTCTTCAACTTTCCCAACCTTTCCTCTCGCAACAGCTTTTGCAATATCCCAGCTCGTAACGATTCCTATGAGCTCTCCCTTCTCGTTAACAACAGGAAGGTGATTTATCTCGTTTTCTATGAGAATTCTCGCAGCCTCCTCTATGCTCGCCTCCGGGGAGATCGTTATTGCTGGAGAGGACATCACGCTCTTAACGACTTTTATCTCCCTCTGCCTCATAGGTTTGAAAACTTCCTTCTGCGGAATTCTCTCCACGGGCATCGTCAGGAAGAACTCTCCCCTTTCTATCATCCTCTTCAACTCTTCCGCTATTTTCTTCGACATGTAGTAACTCGAAAGGGGCGAAACTCTCACATCTTCTCCGTTTATCTCAACCTTTCCGCTCTTCAGCTCGGCGTAAGTAACTCTTTTAACAATCGGTCTGTCCCTTCTTGGCACACCGAAGTCGATTATGACCGTCTCAATCTTATCATCGGTTATTGCCGTCGCTTTAGCCATTTCTTCGTCAAGTATCGGGATAGGGATACCAATTCCGACGAAGAGGGTAACTCCGTAACCGGGAAACGTGGCGGCTCTCAAATATTCGGGCTTCATCTCCTTCAGATTTCCCTTCACCATCAAAGTTCCGAAGGGAGGAGAATGCTGAGTTCCTTCGCCGATAACGTAACCTTTAGCCCCTCCAAGGAAAATCCTCGTTCCAACTCCGATAGTTCTGTATTCGGGGTCGTTGTTCAAAGGAGAAAGCTCTCCAACGCCAGCATAGGTGACGTTTCCGAAGTTTGGTAGGAGAGTTCCCATGTACGTCCTCAGCACCCTATCGGAAGAGTTCGTCGCCGCTCTGTATCTTTGGTATGCGTTCCTCGGATTTACCATCACCGCCTGATTAACATCTTCCAAGCTTATCTCCGTTACAATTTCCTTTCTCGGATAGCAGTCAGTTCCGTAGGCTGTGGCTCTGAGCTCAACCTCCTTTCCCCTCACGAGATCCTCGATTACGTGAGCTCCTCCGTATTCCATTCCGAGGGTTTCGGAAAGCTGAGTAACTCCAAGGTAAGCGTCGACAGCAGCTATCCCTGTGTAAGCTTCCACATCATTTAGCCAGACCCTTTGCATCTTTATGGGCGGATCGGAATGACCGAAATTGAAAAAAGCTCCAGAAGAGCACATCGCTCCGAAAGTTCCAGTCGTAACAACATCAACTTCCTTAGCAGCTTCTTTCGCTCCAAGTTCAGCCACAATCTCTTTCATTTCTAAAGCGGTGACAACGTTAACATTCCCTTCTCTAATTTTCTCGTTAATCTCCTCAACTGTCTTCACGCAACTAAGTTAACTGATAGTTATATAGGTTTTTCGAAATATTACGATTTGTAATCACAAGGGTTAATTGAAGGGCAGTAAATAAAGAGAGTGGATGATGAGTCGGTTCTCGGCTGAGAAGTGATGATAGCTTTAGGCTCTGACGATTCACTTTCTCCTGAGCTTAGAGATGAAGAATCCGGCTGTGTCGTGCTTGTGCGGATACGTTCTCACAACGAGCTCCGCATAAGGGAATCTCTTCCTTCCGTATCTGGAAATTCCCTTATCTCCGAAGCCAATGTAAGCATCCTCAACTTTTAAAAACTTGCTTGCAAACATGACGTTCTCTTCATTCTCCTCGAAAGTTATTGAGCAGGTGGAGTAGACGACTTCTTCTCCTATTTTCGAGGCATTTTTGAGCATTTTCCTCTGCAACTCCACGGTCTTCCAGAAGAGCTTCGGATCGTACCTCCACTTAACGCTCGGGTAGTTTCTTACTGAGCCTGTAGATGAGCACGGTGGATCGAGCAGAACCTTGTCAGCCTCAAGCTCAATTTTCGAAGCATCCCCTATCAAAATCTTCACGTTTTCAACTCCAAGTTTTTTCAACCTCGCTCTCATTCTTTCGACCCTCTCTTTAGAGTTGTCGACAGCTATAATTTTTCCTTTATTTTCCATCAGTGCAGCCATGTGACTCGTTTTTGATCCCGGAGCGGCGCAAAGATCCGCTACAACATCCCCCGGCTCAGGATTCAGCGTTCTTGAAACAAGGCAAGAGGCGAGATCCTGAATAACGAAGAGCTCATTGTGTCCATCCAAGTAGGCTGGAGGTTTGTCGTAACTTACAACTTTGAAGACCTCCGGAAGGAACGTCTCCTCCACTATCACATCGTTCTTTTCCAAATACCTCCTCAGATTTTCCTCGCTCGTTTTTATGGTGTTCACCCTAATGTAGATCGTGTTATCCAAATTAGCTATCAAAAGTTCCTCAACATCTATCCCCAGCTTCTCAGCCATTTTGACGTACCACTCCGGGTGGAAGTACTTCAAAGCCAAGTATTTAGTTCTGTCAAGCTTCTCCATCTCCCTCTTCAAATCCACCTTTTCAGCCTTCCTCAAAATAGCGTTGACAAAGGAGGCTGCTCTTATTCCAAACCTCTTTTTCGCTATCCTAACAGCGCAGTCAGTAGCTAAAGCCGGAGGAACTCTTTTGAAAAAGATTTCGTAAGTTGCTATTCTCAAAAGATTTCTCACGAAAGGTTTCACATCCTCAAGTTTCTTCGGCTTTAAAGCTTTTTCAAGAATAAAGTCTATGACGTTCCTCCTCTTAGATACTTCCATCACGTAGGCATGAACGGCTCCTCTAATTTTGTAATCAACATTCTTTCCCAAAAAGAATCTTCTAAGCAGTTCTTTTTCCGAAATAACTTCTTCGTCGAGTTTTTCAAGTATCTCCGCCGCTATCTCCTGATTTACTATTACATCACCACCATCTGCGCGTGCCAACATTCTCCTATCTTCAAAACCTTGTTTTCGTCTATTATCCCTATGGATATCGCAAGCTTTACGGCATTTTTTCCGGTTATATTGGCTATCGTAGCTTGTCTCAACGCTCTTTTAACCTCTTCCTCGTCGTAGCTTTCCTTACCGTAAAACTCTTCCTTTACCTCAATTTTTAAATCCTTTTCTCTGAAGGTTTTACCCACTAACTCCTCATCGCACACCGCTACAAGTACTTCCCCCTTGACTCTGTAAATCTTCATTCTGAACTTCATATGCTCCTTACCGAATGCTTCGCTCCGCAGGCGAGACACTTAACAAAGAGTATTCTCTCCTCCCTCACAAGCTCCGTATCCGGAGCACCACATTCTTTACAGAGAACGTAGGTTTTAACGTAATCCTCCACTTCCCTCTGGACTTCCTCTTCGGTAAACTTACCCTGAAGGACGAGCCTACCACTTTCTATAACTCCAGCCGTACCCAAAGAGCGAACGAGATACTTAAATATATGCTCCTCACTCCTGTTGAGAGCTTTAGCGATGCTTGAGAAGTTCTTGATTATCGTTTTTGTACCTTCCCTCTGCAAGGAAACCTTGGGGATCTCAAACCTCTCCCTTTTCACAACATTTTCCGGAAGCATCTTCAAAGCTCTTTCAAGAAGTTCCTCGTAACTCCTCATAATCGAGTCTCTCTATCTTACCGTAATTAAGCTTTACCTCGTTAACGAATTTTTCTGGATAATCCTCGGAGTAAAAGAGATGTGACTTGCATTTGCAATCCGAACAACCGAAGTCCTTTATACCCTCCATAAGGCTTGCCGCGAGCTTCGCAAGTTCACATTCGCTAACGCCAACTTTGAAAGCATCGACGAACTCCGCTTCCACGCTAAGGTAATCCACATGCCACCTCATCCTCTTTTCCTTTTTCATATGCCTTCTGATCCTCTTGTTCAAACCTCTTTTTGCACTTCCAACGTAAACGTAATAACCCTTTTTGAAATCTATTTCGCCGAGCTTTCCGACTCTTATTTTCTTATCCTCCTCAAGTCTGAAAATCACGAAGTACATGAAAACGGTTTTATTCTTCACCACCTTAATACTTTCTTAATGCACGTACTGGACGCTACGGCAATAATAGCAAGGAAGAAAGTGGAAAATGCGGTGACTACTCCAGAAGTTGTTGAAGAAATAAAAGATGAGGATTCAAAGCTCTACTTGGACGTAAGCGGGATAAAAGTCGAAAAAGTCAAAGAAAAATTCGTTAAGGAGGTCTTGGAAGTTGCAAAAAAAACTGGAGACATTCACAAGCTGAGTGAAGCGGATATAAGCGTTCTTGCAAAAGCGCTGGAATATAAAGCGACGATCATCACCGACGATTACGCAGTTCAAAACGTTGCAAAAGCTTTGAAATTGAAATTTGAGCCGGTCATTCATTCCGGTATAAGAAAATCATTTAAGTGGATTAAAGTTTGTAGAGGTTGTGGTAGGAAAATTGAGTCCGACATCTGCCCAGTTTGCGGTAGCGAAGCCAAGTTGAGGAGGGTGAGAAAATGAGCAGACTTGAGGAGTTGATCGAAAAGGCGAGAAAGCTAAAGGAAAAAGGTCTCACAACCGGCGAGATAGCAGACGAGTTAAATGTGTCGAGAGAAACGGCTATGTGGCTTTTAACGAGAGCTACAGCCAAGCCCTCTGACGTTTACGTTGAGCTAAACACTCTGACCTCTTCAGCTTTCAGATTGAGGAGGATAGCCGAGATATTAGCGGATATAATACTCGAAGCTGGAGAGCCGGACGTTGTGGTGGGCATAGCCACCTCTGGCATTCCCCTCGCTACAATGGTTGCCCAAGAGATAACGAGCGAGATAGCAGTATACTATCCGAAAAAGCTTAGGTGGGAGAAAGAGGAGAAGCACATTTCTGGAACTTTAAGCGAGAATTTCGCAAAGATCGACGGAAAGAGCTGCGCGATAGTTGACGATATAATGACGACTGGCTCAACGATAAAGGAGGTAATAGAGTACGTTCAGAATAAGGGAAAAGCTCTGTGCGCTGCTGTGATAGTCAACAAAACCGGCTTAGATGAGATAAACAACGTGCCGATTTACAGCCTCATTAGGATAGAGAGGCTCTAAATGAAAGTCACGGTAATAATTCCGACGTTAAACGAGGAGGAGAGCATAGGAGAAATAGTCGAGAAGTTCGTAGGAATGGGATACGAGGTTTTCGTAATAGATGGCAACAGCACCGACAAAACGAGGGAGATAGCAAAGGAAAAAGGAGCTAAAGTCGTCGTCCAAAGCGGAAAAGGAAAAGGACAGGCGGTAAAAGAGGCTTTTCAGCTTGTGGATAGCGATGTTGTCGTGCTTATAGACGGAGACGGAACTTACCTGCCGGAAGAGGTTGAAAAGCTGCTGGAACCAATAAGGAGGGATGTAGCGGATCACGTAGCTGGAAACAGACTTGAGAATTTCGAGAAAGGTGCTTTTACGAGATTGAACCTACTTGGAAACAAAATTCTGAATCTCTTCTTCAGGCTTTTCTACGGAGTCGAACTCTACGACATCCTAACCGGATATAGAGCGATGAAAAAAGAAGTCTACAAATCCTTCGAACTTGAAAAGACGGGATTTGAAATAGAGGCTGAGATGACAGTAGAGACCATAGCCAACGGTTTCAGGATTTTGGAAGTTCCGATAACCTACAAAAAAAGAAAAGGTAGAACGAAGCTCAGACCGATAAAGGACGGAGTCAGAATTGCTCTGACGTTATATTCACTGCTAAAGAAGTACAGTCCGGGGAGGTATTTCTACTTCATCGGAGGACTTCTACTCTTCCTTGGACTAATTACCGGAGCTATAACGGTTTACGATTGGTTCAGAAAGATTACGCACTACTTGCTGGCTGTTTTAACAGCTCTATTAATAATCTCGGGATTGCAGATGATCCTGATCGGAGTCATAAGCGACGTTCTCGTGAGGAACTACGCAACTCTCAAAAGAGATATAGAGAACTTGAGGAGGGAAGTTCGTGAAAGTAGGAGAGATAGCTGAGCTTTTCAATCAAAGCATTCACGAATTGGGAAAAAAGGCGGATTCTCTCAATAACGGCTACGCAACTTTTGTTCTGAACAAGCACATCAACTACTCCAACGTATGCGAGTCAAAGTGTCCGATTTGCGCTTACCACAGCGACGACGGTTTCACAAAGAGTGTCGAAGAAGTCGTCAGAGAGGCTTTGGAAGCGGTAAAGCTCGGAGTTAAAGAGCTTCACATCGTCGGATCCCACAATCCGGAGCTTGGCGTGGAGTATTTCGAAGAGATCTTTAGAAATATCTCGGAGAAAAGCGATGCAGTGATAAAAGCTCTTACCGCCACGGAAGTTTACTACTACTCAAAGAAAGAGAAGATGAGCGTTAGAGAGTTTTTGTCCCGACTGAAAGAGGCTGGACTGAGAATGCTTCCCGGAGGAGGAGCTGAAATTCTGGCTGAGAGAGTTAGGGAGGTCATTTCCCCAAGGAAGGCTTCAGCCGAAAGGTGGCTCAGGGTTATGAAGATTGCCCACTCTCTGGGGATTAAAAGCAACGCTACGATGCTTTTCGGACACGTGGAGAGTTACAGAGACATAGCGATTCATCTGTACAGACTCAGAAAGCTTCAGGAAAAAACAAACGGCTTTGTATCGTTCATTCCCCTTCTCTATCATCCCGAGAACACGAAACTTGGAGGGGAAAAAGCGAGCGCGGTTAAAATTCTAAAAACCATAGCCGTCTCAAGAATCGTTCTCGACAACTTTAAAGGAATAAAAG
>NZ_WANY01000165.1:0-2048 GCF_015521575.1 Ferroglobus sp. | reverse complement strand
GTATATAAATTCTTGCCGTCCGAAACTTGTCAGCAGAAATCGATTAGCCCCTTCGAGATCTCGTAAAGAGCAAGAACTCTATTCACCACATAGAGACTCGTCCTCGGAGCTTCCCCAAACCCTGCAAACTTCGCATTAGCCTTTTCGAAAATCTTGTAGGTTTCTTCCTCAAAGTCCCCATGGGGGTATGCGCCGATACAAACGGTAATCTTTTCCGAATCTAATGCCCTTTTAAAATTGTCCAAGCTTTCTCCTTCCCTCATCACGATAACTTCTCCCTCCAGAACATCGTCGAGGCTACCGTCAATTACTTCCAACAACACTTTACCATTCGCCTCGATTCTTTTTTCCTTGTACAGCTGCTCGAAAAGTCCTATGAACCTGTTGTAGTTCCTCGGAATCCTCGTTTCTCTGTTCACCCAGATTATTTCGTTGTTTATCGTATGAACGTATATTTCGAGGTCTTCTACAGCGGAATCAACTAAAGAAAGAAGACAGCTGTGAACTATGTCCGGGCGACCTCTTTTCTCCTTCTTAGGCAGATTTTTCATCGCCGCATGATGCTTTGAGTCGTCTAAGATCATATCCTTCGGCTTCTTTTTTCTCCTCCTTGAGTCTGAGATCACAGCCGGATGATTTTGGATGCTCTCCGGAATGAGTTCGAGAGAAGATTCAACAAGCACTACCCTTATCATTTCCAGAGCTTTCCTCTGTAATGCGCTGTAGCTGGACAGCCGTTGCAGAGCTCTGAGATGTAGTATTCGCACTCCTCGCAATTGCTTCCGCACGGACTGCCAGTTTTTTCAACGAGGATTTTTATTGGCATTACCATGTCCCTCTCAGCCTTTATCACTATCCCGACATCCAGATCGACCACATCGCTGTTGGGTCTCAGGTGTCTGTCGATTATCGCCTCAACAGTTGATAGATCTTCTCCGATGAAAAGGAGGGTTAGATTCTTGTTTCCTGCCACTATGAACGAGTTCAGAAAGTGTGGGCATCTTTTAAACCTTTCCACTATTTTCCTTGGATTTCTACACTTTATGTCAACTTTAACCACGTAAAGTCCAGAGTTCTTTAAATTCAATCCGTAAACGTGGCTTATCAATCCAAGCTCCTTCAACCTCTTTATTCTTGCCCCAACGGACGGCTGGGACAATCCTACAACCCTCGCTATGTCATTCTGAGTCATTTCCGGGTTTTTTTCTAAAAGCTCCAGTATCATTTTGTCCTTTTCATCTAAGTCGAAAACGTGCAACATTCACCCCACCTCTTGTAAATATTTGTACTTGAACTTATTAAAAATTAGCGTCCACTCCGCAGTTTCTGATTCTTGCTGAAAAAGTAAAACCGCTAAACTCCCTGAAAGCCTCCCTCCCATTTACCGCAAAAACAGTTTTTCCGAGCATAGCCATCGAAGCTCTTCCACCATTTGCTTCAACCGCCTCTATTACGTCCTTAACTTCTTCCCCCAGTCCGGTTTCGATAGCAAAACTCTTAGAAAGGTCGAACAAGTTTTCAAGGCTCGGTTTCTTCAAGAATTCTTTAAGACATCCCTTCCCTATCCTCGATATTTCCTTTAAGTTGTAACTGGAGAGAAATTCAGCTGTGTCTATTTTCCCCAAAACGATGACGTCAATAGTTGCGTTGAAGAAGAACTTCTTAACTTTAGCAAGAGAGGGCGCTCCTTCGGAGATCCTCGCAACAACCCCGCCGTGAGTTTGGGTGACAACATCACCAAGTCCGGTTTTATTAATTACTTCAGCTTCATGAGCAAGGTCGCAGAGGAAAAGATAGTCGGAGTTGCTTGAGAGAAAAGCGGTGGCTAAAGCCGAAGCTCCGCTTAAACCTAAGCCACAAGACAACGGAAGTTTTGTTTCGAGATCTACTCCTTTCAACCCGAGTTTTCTCAATACATACTCAACAGTGGGAAATCTAATCCTACTTCCGTTAAAATAAACTCCTTCCTCTTCCGATTTCTTTGCTACGACTCCCTCATTTAAAGCTATTCCAACTCCAATAGATCCAGATTTTTTTGGATCAGAGTG
>NZ_WANY01000164.1:0-3451 GCF_015521575.1 Ferroglobus sp. | reverse complement strand
TCTGTATTTTCCTGCTCCTCCTGAATCCGGTATGAACTCGTACTTTTCTATCATTACCGGGTACTCTATCTCTATAGCCTCTATCGGAGTGTTCATGAATCTGGCAAGGTGCGAATCCTGTCCGTCTTTACCGTCTTTGAACGGACGAGCACCCATTCCACCCCCCATGATCTCGATGTAAATCCATCTTTTTCCGTTCTGATAACCGCTGAAGCTGCAAGTTGTTATCTGGGCATGGCTACCAGCCATGACTCTGTCTGGAGCTGCTTCGCTCAAAGCTTTGAGCATGGCTTCGGTTATCTTTTGGGAACAGTTTGTTCTCGCTGCGACAGCTGCTGGTGGTCGTGGATTGACTATCAATCCTTCTTCGGCTTCGATCGTTATCGGTCTGTAGCAGCCGGAATTTATCGGAACGTGGGGGTCGACAACAGCTATAATCGTGTAGTAGACTGCCGCATAAGTCGTCGCTATCGGACAGTTTATATTACCTCTAACTTGCTTCGAAGTTCCGTTGAAATCGACTTTTATCTCGTCTCCTTTTATCCTAACGTTTACTCTAATCTTAACTGGGTCATCTGTAACTCCGTCGTTATCGATGTAGACCTCTCCGCTGTACTTTCCGTCGGGAAGCTTTTCTATCCCCTCCCTAATCCTCCTCTCGGAGTAATCCAAAAGGGCGTTCAGACATTCAGAAACTACTTCGACACCGTACTTTTTGTAGAGCTCTCTAACTTTTTTAATTCCAACGTAATCGGCAGAGACGAGAGCTCTTATATCACCGAGAGTTTTTTCCGGAACTCTTATGTTGTTTTTCAAAATCGCAAAAACGTCCTCGTTTTCTTTGTATCCCTTGTATAATTTGATCATCGGAAGTCTGAGACCTTCCATGAATATGTCCGTCATACCCCCAGCAACTCCTCCCGGAACAGCTCCGCCCATATCTGTCATGTGTGCGATGCTTCCTACGAAGCCCACGAGCTCTCCTTCGTAGAAAACGGGAGCGAAGGTTTGAACATCCATAACGTGCTGTCCACCCATGTAAGGGTCGTTGGAAATTATAATGTCTCCATCTTCAAGAGAATCTGGAGGAAATCTTTTGACGAGTTCTCTCATGGTTATCTCGAAACCCGCAAGAAGCATAGGGGCGTGATGAGCTTGAGCTATCGTATACCCTTTTTCATTGAAAATTGCACAGCTGATGTCCATAACCTCCTTAATTATCGTTGACCTCGCACTTCTGACGATTGTATACCCCATTTCGTCGGCAATCCTTTCAAGAGCGTATCTAATAACCTGCATCGTAATTGCGTCAGCCCTCATCAAACTTTCACCTCAACAATGATGTTTCCAAAATCGTCAATCTTAGCCTTACAACCTGAGTGAATGACAGTCGTTGAGAACTTCTCCTCGATTATGCATGGTCCTTCTACAACATTTCCAGCGAGCATCAACTCTCTTGTGTAAACCGGTACTCTCAAAAATCCGTTTCCAAAGTAAACTTCCCTCTCCTCTTTCAAAGCTTTGCTTGGAGGACTTCTATTACCTTTTTCGATTTTTTCAAGCTGAATTTTCGGTACCTTCCCAATTGCTGTTACTCTAAGGTTAACGATTTCCACCTTTTCGTCCTCGGAACTGTAGGTGTAAACTTCTTCGTGCCTTTTGTGGAACCTCTTTACGATTTCCTTAAAACTCTCCTTCGTGAACTTTGTTCCCCTCTCAATTGGAATGTTCAACTCGTAGCTCTGTCCGGAATAGCGCATGTCCATCGACCATTTAATTTCCATGTCTTCCTCTCTTACACCTTCCTTTCTCAACTGCTCAATTCCTCTTTTCTCCAACTCGGCAAAGTAGCTCTGGAGGAGAGATAAATCGACTTCGTCCTCTTCGGCAATGTAGCTCCTTACGTAATCGTGCTTGATGTCTGCAACGAGAAGTCCAAAGGCGGAATATTCTGAAGGAAGGGGTGGAATTACAACCCAAGGTATGTTGAGATCCATAGCTATCTGAACAGCATGCAAAGGTCCAGCTCCACCGAAAGCGACAAGAGCAAATTCTCTTACATCGTACCCCCTCTCGGTTGAGCACGTAGCTATCCCCTTCTCCATCTTCGCATCAGCTACCCTTATTATCCCCATAGCCACTTCTTCTACGCTCATATCCATTTGATTCGCAAGTTTCGAGATTACCTTTCTCGCAAGAGACTCGTCGAGTTTCATTTCCCCTCCAAGGAAGTTCTCTGCAGAGAGTCTCCCAAGAACTAAATTCGCATCAGTCACGGTAGCATTTTCTCCTCCTTTTGCGTAACAAGCTGGTCCGGGATCAGCTCCGGCACTCTGGGGGCCAACATTAAGAACTCCCGCTTTATCGAGCCAAGCTATGCTTCCTCCACCGGCTCCGATCGTATGTACGTCCACGATTGGTATTTTAACCGGATAACCTTCGAATTTCCCTTCCGTAGTGACGACGGGAGTTCCTCTCTCAATTAAAGAAATGTCAAAACTGGTTCCCCCCATATCCACCGTGATTATGTTCTCAAAACCGAGAATGTTGCCAATAAAACTTCCAGCCACGACCCCTCCTACCGGTCCTGAATTTACTATTGCCACCGCATACTTCTTAGCGGTTTCAGCGGGCATAATTCCTCCGTGAACGAGCATGATTCTAAGGTCTTCAATTCCATACTTCTTCTCAAGCTTTTTTTGAAGATCTTCAAGGTATCTCTCGAGTATTGGCTGAAGGTAAGCGTTCAGAACTGTTGTGCTCGTTCTCTCGTATTCCCTAAATTCAGGAGCTATATCGGAGGAAAGAGAAACGTAAATTTCCGGATTTATCTCCTTTATTATCTCTCTAACCCTCCTCTCGTGAGTTGGGTTTAAAAATGAGAACAGAAACGAAACTGCTATAGATTCGACACCTTCGGAAATTAAAAACTCCACAGCCTCCCTTGCTGATTTTTCGTCGAGAGGTTTTACGATCTCTCCTTTACTGTTCACTCTCTCTTTAACCCCTTTCCTTAAATACCTTGGAACGAGAGGTTCTGGATTGTCTACTGTCATGTCGTAAAGCCCTTCTTTCGGTCGCTGGAACCTTCCTATTTCCAGCACGTCTATGAATCCTTCGGTGGTTATAAGCCCCGTTTTAGCTCCTTTCCTTTCTATGAGTGCGTTTGTTCCTATCGTCGTTCCGTGGACTATGTACTTCAAATTTTCAATTTCTGCGGAACTAATCTCAAGAATTTTTTCGATACCCCTTAAAACTCCAACAGTCAGGTCTTTTGGCGTTGTTGGAGTTTTTGTATGGTAAAGCTTTCCGGATTGATCATCTACAAGAACGACATCGGTAAAAGTTCCACCGACATCGATTCCAATCCTCATTCGAACACCTCTCTCAGGATGTCACAATTAATCATGTAGTCTAACCAATATAAATTTAACGGTTATTGATAGTGAAA
>NZ_WANY01000163.1:0-3396 GCF_015521575.1 Ferroglobus sp. | reverse complement strand
CCTGCAAGCTGTGGCGATGAAAATTTTATCTCTTTTCTCAGCCCACCTGAAAAGCTCTAAGATCTCCTTTCCTTTTATAGCTCCCAATCCGGGTCTTAAGTAGATTGTTTTTATCACGAAACCCTCCGGGATTGCGAACTCTAAAAGAGAATACATCGGAGCGGGCTTTTTAATTTTCGTCACCGGACAAACCTCTGGGGCTGAGCATTTAGGTAAGCAGGTTTTGTCTCTGTTATAGCTTACGACAACACTTCCTCTCCCGGCTGAAACTATTATCTTCGCTGGAATGCCGGAGAGGACGTAATTGACTCCCTCGTTCCAAACCTCAAGATCGAATTTTTTCGAAATAAGCGAAGCGGCTATATGGATCGGAGCGGTGGGAAAAATATATTCGGGCTTTTCCTCTTCGACAATCTCAAGCAGCTCTTGAATTTCTCCTCTCACGAACCTTCCTCCGAATTTTTCGACGTTAATCTCTCTGTTGACGAGGCAGTTTTCGTCGACGTCTATCACCACGAATTCCCTACTATTTTCTATCAGCCACTTAACAGCTTCTTTTCCGTATTTTCCTCCTCCGTAAACCACGTCCACGCTAAAAGTTTGCTGAAGGATTGAAAACGCTTTCCAAAACTTTAGGGTTACCGAAAAATTTTTATATTTTAGGCAATCCTAAATTTAACGGTGTTAAGTATGCTGGGGCAGTTCGTGATAGCTCTCAGAGAAGGTTTGGAGGCTGTGCTGCTTGTTGCAGTGTTGATAGCCTACTTAAAGAGGAGCGGCAGAGCTGGGGAGATACCTTACGCTTACTACGGAGCAATTGCAGCGCTTCTCATAGGATTTGCCGCAGCTTTCGGAGCTATTGCAGTCTACGGAGGATTGGAAGAAGAGCAGAAAGTTATCTTTGAAGCCCTCGCCTCATACTTGGCTGTGGCTGTTTTAACTTACATGATCTTATGGATGGCCGGAAAAAACGTTAGGGAGGAAGTTGAAAGCAAAGCTAAGAAAAAGTTTGTCTGGGGGATAGCTTTAATATCCTTCGTCTTCGTCGTAAGGGAGGTCGTTGAGACAGTGTTGTTCCTAACTCCGTTTGCCGCAAGAGATCTCTACGGAACTGTGCTCGGAGCTATTGCCGGGATTGGTTTAGCCGCATTGCTGAGCATTGCAATCGTCAAGCTTGAATATAAACTCAGTCTCAGAAAGTTCTTCTACGTCACGAGCATTCTGCTGACGTTCATAGCTTCGGGACTTGTGGGCTACGGCACCCACGAGCTTGTTGAGTTCTTAGAGGAGAAGGGTTATGAGAGCTGGCTCTTTGAGGAAGCTTACAGCTTAGGGTTGGATGAGAGCAATCCGTTGCATCACAAAGGCATCGTCGGGGGAATTTTCGCGGTTCTATTTGGATATTCGGCGAGCATGGAGTGGATAAGAGTATTCGTTCAATTCGGCTACCTGCTCGTTTTCTTAGCAGCAGTCAACCTTAAATACGGTGTTTTATCGACGAGAAGGGAAGTGAAAGGGGTTAAAGAGGTAACCGAATGAAAAGAGCTCTGCGTAATCGTTATATTCTCCTTTTTACTTACTCTTAACGCCCGCAGAACCCCGCGGGCTGATAAGCATGAGGTTCCGTGGGCACAGCGGGCGTACAAAACGATTTTCTGATTAACACATTATATTAATAATTTATGCTAAATAAGCTTATTTTTCATTTTTACCATCGGCAAAAGCCGAACGAAAATGTAATATTGGGCTGTGCTAAGTTTAAACAATACACACATGATTTATAATTGTCAATTTCGTTGGAGGTGTTGTTGTGCCCATCGTAAATGGCTCGAAAACGTTCGTTCACCTCCTGGAAATTCTTTCAAGAAAATGGTCTCTTGTGGTGGTTTATCTCCTAATTGACGGTGAGAAGAGGTTTTCCGAACTTGAAAGGTCGATTAGTGGAGTTTCCCCAAAAGTTCTTACTCAGACTCTTTACACCCTTACGAAGTATGGAATAGTGGAAAGAGAAGTTGACACGTCGTCTCCAATCAAGGTGAGGTACAAGTTAACAAAGAAAGGCAGAGAACTTGCGAGGATAGTTGAGGAGATAAAAGAATGGAGTGAGAGGTGGGGGAATTTTTGAGGGTGGCACTTTGCACTTGCAAAGGGAAGATCGAGAGGGAAGAATTGAAAAAACTTGAGAAGAGCTTTGATGTGCGAGTATTTGACAACCTCTGCGAAGAGAAGCCGGAGGAATTTTTCGATGTTGTGGGATGCAGCTACAAACTCGTTGGCGATTTAGGAAAGTTTCAGATAGATCTGAACGATCTGATATTTCTCAGGCAAGATAATGCGACTGAAAAAGCTGAACTTCTACTTAAAGCTTATAGAAAAATGTTTGAAGTGGAAAGGGAAGTAATGAGGATAAATGTTAGCTCTTCTTTCCTTGTTGAAACTGATGACGTTGAGTTTGCAAAGGAACTTCAAAAAATTTTCACTCCGCTTTATGTCGTTACAAGAAACAAAGAGATGAAGGGAGTGGGGATACCGATAATGGGCAAGGTTACCGGATTTGAAGGAGAGCTCGGAAGTTTCAGAGTTTTCATAGATGGGGCAAACATGCACACCGGAGAAGCTGTTGAGAGCGTTGTAGTTTCTCAGCTACTCATTCCCGGGATGAAATTAAGAAAGGATGGTGCTTTTAATGTGAAAAGCGATGTTCTTGATGCAATCTCGAACGTTGGAGAGTTCGCTAAATTCAAGGCTATCGAATACGACGCGAGCAGATGTGCAGCAAGCTTTAATGAAGTTTCTGGCTGTAAATTGTGCGAATGCGTGCATGAGTGTTTAATCAGAGAACGTTATATCCGTGTTGAACATAGAAGCTGTTTTGGATGTGGGAGGTGCGCATCTCTTTGCCCCACGGACGCTTTGAAGTTTAGCTTAATGCCGGAGGAAGTTGTGGAGGAAATTATAAACACGCTATCTGGTTATAGAGAGGAAAAAGTTCTTCTTTACGTCTGTAAGGAAGCTCTGGGTAAAGTTTATGGTGGTGAAAAAACCGGAACGTTCTTCCCGGTTGTGGTACCGTGTGTGGCAGCCCTGTCTGAGGTGGATATAATTTACCCACTCCTGAGGGGATTTAGCGGGGTTTACGTGCTTCACTGCTCCGATTGTCCTCATGGAAGTTTTGATGGGTTGAAGCTTGCTGAGAGCATATGCGAAGCCTTTGATATCGACAACGTTGTTTGCAGTGAGGAATTTGATGAGAGGCAGATAGAAATGCTGCTGAAAAGGTCTCCCGTTGATACAGAGTTTGATCTAAGGGGGAGTAACAAGAGGGAAAAGCTTCTGGAAATCGTTAAAAGAATTGAGGAAAAGAAGGAACTGAAAGTGCGGAAATTGAGCTTTCCG
>NZ_WANY01000162.1:0-3202 GCF_015521575.1 Ferroglobus sp. | reverse complement strand
GTTAGAAAAGCTGCCACGCTTGGAAATATCTCTCTGTTTAGAGTTGGACTTCCCACAATCAACCCCTTCGACTGCATAACCTCAGCCATCACTTCGGTGTAATCCGAAGCTCTAAGCTTGTATATTCTGTAAGGCACGCCCACTTCTTCAATTCCTTCGATGATTTTCTTTAACGCCTTCTCCGTGTAGCCCCACATCGAGTCGTAAGCAATTACGACTTTTCTTTCAGCCTTTCCGTTACTCCATTCCTCGTACTTCCTGACGATTTTTTCTACGTAGTCCCTCCAAATTATTCCGTGGGAGGGGCAGATCATTTCGATGTCGATTTTCTTCAGCTCTCCAAGAACTTTTTTCACCTGCTGGCTGTATGGCAGAACTATGTTCGCATAGTACTTTGCTGCTTCAAAGAAAACCCTTTCAAGCTCTTCGTTATCGAATTCCGAATCAATTATCTTTGAACTTGCGTAATGCATCCCAAAAGCGTCGTTCGGAAACAGTATTTTCTGCTCAGCCAAATACGTTGCCATGCTGTCCGGCCAGTGCACCATCGGCATCTCGATAAACGTAAGCTCTTGCTTTCCGATCTTTAATCTATCTCCAGTTTTAACAACCTCGATATCTTTTTCTATGCCGTAAGCATCCTTTAACCCCTTCTTTCCCCTCGCATTAGTGATTATCTTTGCCTCAGGATACTTTTCAAGAACTGCTTTTACAGCTCCAGCATGATCCATCTCGATGTGATTGACGACGAGATAATCGATTTTATCCGTCAGTTCTTCAAGCTTTTCAAGCAGCTCATCTTCGAATCCGAATTTTACCGTGTCGATCAAAACCACCTTCTCGTCCTTTACGAGATAAGCGTTGTAAGAAGTGCCGTAGACTGTGCTGTACCCGTGGAAGTCGCGAACGTTCCAGTCCACGACGCCTACCCAGAATACATTGTCCGCTATTTTCATTCATCTCACCTCAAAAAATAAAAAAGAAGAGCGATTACTCAATTTTTTCGAAATCTTCCTTACTCGCTCCACAAACAGGGCAAACCCAATCTTCTGGCAAATCTTCCCACTTGGTTCCCGGCGGAATGTCGTTGTCGGGATCTCCTTCATTCTCATCGTATACGTATCCACAAACCTTACACTGGTACCTCGCCATTTACTCCACCTCTATCTCTTTTTCGTTTTCCCATACCCCATGAAGGTTGCAGAAGGCACGGGCTTTAATTTTTCTCTTTCCTTCATGGGAGTGGGTAGCGGTTACCTTCACAGTAACTGATGGGGAACTCATCACCGGCTGCAGGTCGAATCTGGCTACTGGCGTGTCGTCCAAGTAAATTTCGATCCAGGCGAAATAATGCCCGTATTCGTTTGGATGCTTGACGTAAACTCCGGTTTCAACTTTAACCTCGAAAGGTTCACCAGCTTTGACTTTATCCGGAGCAGATATTACCGGAGTGTGCTTCTTCTCCAGCTCGGACATTTCATCAACGCTTTTACCAACAACGCTGTTTATCCCGCAAAACAGGTCGTTCTCGCAACTCATCTGATCACCTCAAATAAATAAGGAGAGCCCATAGATAAATCTTTCTCTTTATTTACTTTCGAGTTCAATTTTTTCAACAATGAGTGAAGATGCCAAAGCTTCCTTTTGAATTCTCCATCCGTTTATTTTCAACTTTTTCTTGTAGAGTGGAGCATTTAAAACGAGTGTTTCAAATTCCCCACCTTCTCCAGCCGGATGAATTCCGTACTTCTTACTTAATTCCATAAGTTCTTCCACGGCTTTTGAATCGATCCTTCTCCCGAGCCACTTCTCATCCAGCCCTTCAGCCGAAACCTTTACTATTATTGCTTCAAACCTTTCGGCAACCTCTCTTACAATATCCTCAGGATTTTTCTTCCACAATGGGGCAAACATCTTCAATCCGTTCTCTTCGCAGATTTTCTCGAACCTCCTTCTTTGATACTCGCTTTCAATTCCTCCTATGACTATTCCGTCCACGTTCAAATTCTCCAAAGCTTTAGCAACTTCTTCAACTTCCTTCTCCTTTTCTCCCGAAACGAAGATTTTGTAGAGAGGTTTTTCCAAACAGATGGCGATGTAATCAACCAAATCAACGTTGACGGTGTGAAACATGTAGGAGTCGGGATTTGCTGGCTTGACTGTAACTAAACAAACCACCTCATGCTTTTCACTCGCTTTGTGTAAAGCAAGCATCGAATCTTTCCCACCGGAGATGAAAGCCGCAAGCTTCATCAGAACATCCTCAGCTTGATTCCGTAACCCTCCCTAACAGCTTTCTCGTAAACTACTGAAGCTGTTGCAATGTCTTGTATCGCCAATCCGGTGGAATCGAAGATCGTCAGCTCGTTTTCCTCTCTACCCTTCTTCTTACCGGCAACGATTTCTCCAAGAGTTGCGTAGATGTTTTCGGGCTTTAGAATTCCCTTGGATATTGCCACGTTGATTTCTCCGCTGTGCAAAGCCTGAGCCATATCATCAACGACTATCTTCGCTCTTAAAAGCGTTTTCTCCTCCAATTCCTGTTTCCCGGGAGCATCGGCTCCTATAGCGTTTATGTGCAACGCTTCGATCCACTCGTCCTTTACCACCGGCTTCCTGCTCGGGGTAGTTGTTATAAGAACGTCGCACTTGCAAACTCTTTCGGCTTCCACAACTTCAACATCAATTCCAAAGGATTTGATGAAACTTGCGAAGTTTTTAGCCGTTTCACTCCTCACATCGTAAGCTCTGACAAGAGAAACGTCCATAACCTCTTTTACGGCCAGAAACTGAAACCTCGCTTGAACCCCGCACCCGATGAATCCAACACTCTCAGCATTTTTCGGTGCGAGATACTTTACAGCCACAGCTCCAGCAGCTCCAGTACGCATGTTTGTGAGGTGAGTCGCGTCCATTATGGAGAGGGGAAACCCCGTCGAAGGGTCGTTAAGAATCAAAACAGCCATAACCGTCGGCAAACCCTTCTCCGGATTTCTCGGATGGGAATTCACCCACTTTATTCCTGCTCGCTCTCCAACCTGAGCCGGCATCGCTCTCAAATCTCCTTCCTCAAAATTTAAATAAATCTTCGGAGGCATTTGAACTTTATTTTCTCCGTGAAGTCTGAAAGCGGTCTCTACAGCGGCTATTGTTTCCTCCATCGTCAAAAGACTCTCAACGTCTCTTTTTGTGAGAATAAGAG
>NZ_WANY01000161.1:0-12252 GCF_015521575.1 Ferroglobus sp. | reverse complement strand
TGGAAAGGAAATAAACGAGGAAAACGTTAAGGCTGTGCTTGAAGCTGCTGGAATAGAAGTGAACGAGGCAAGAGTCAAGGCATTAGTTACGGCTTTGGAAGGTATAAACATAGAGGAAGCTATAAACAAAGCCGCCTTTGTGCCAGCAGCTCCGGCAGCTCCAGCTGCTGAGGCAGCGGCTGAAGAAGCTAAGGAAGAGAAGAAAGAAGAGAAGAAAGAGGAAGAGGAAGAAGTGAAGGAAGAGGAAGTCCTCGAAGGACTTGGAGCACTCTTTGGATGAAGAAAAAAGACCTTGAAATTTTTTTACAATCCCTTAACGGTTTTAAAAACCCCAAAATTTTTCTTGAACAATACGTAACTCCTCCAGCTCTTGTTGCAGAGATCGTTCTTTTCGCAAAAATGCAAAACGATCTCGATCTCGTTTTCGATCTCGGCTGCGGAACTGGGATAATTACCATAGCTTCAGCTTTGCTTGGAGCTTTTTCCATTGGCGTAGACGTAGATAGAGAGGCTTTAAACGTTGCAAGAGAAAATTCAAAGAAGTGCGAAGTTTCAGCAGACTTTATTTTGTGCGACGTGGAAAATTTCAACGTGAAGAGGAAGGGAACTGTAATAATGAATCCCCCCTTCGGAATCCAGAGAAGACATGCAGACAGGAAATTCCTCATGAAAGCTTTCGAGATTGCAGAAGTAATTTACTCGATTCATTCAGCAGGAAGTGAAGAGTTCGTAAGGAAAAAAGCTGAAGAGAACGGGTTTAAAGTTACCCACGTGTGGAAGTACTCAATACCGCTGAAAAAAACCTACGCTTTCCATGAAAAACCATATAAATACATACCGGTAGAAGTTTTTAGAATTGAGAGGTGTTAAAATGGAAGTGTTTCCCGGAGATTATCTTGGCTGTAGTGAGGAATTTTTAGCTGGAGAGGGAGTTTACGAAGAGGATGGAAAAATTTACGCCGCTGTTGCCGGAAAGGTAATCGTAAAAGACAGAAAGATTTCGATAAAGCCAGAAAAGGAAATTCCAAAAATAGAGAAGGGTGATGAAGTAATAGGGAAAGTCGTGGATGTGAAGAAGAAGTTCGCCCTCGTTGAGTTGTTGAAAAAAGTTAACATGAACAGATCTCCGCCTTACTACGATCTGGCTTTACTTCCAGCTTCAGAAATTTCGGAAAAATTTGTAGAAGACGTTAGCGAGTTTTTGAGCCACGAGGACATAATCATCTGCAAGGTCATAGACGAAAATTTGCGGATTTCCATTAAAGGAAGAGATTACGGGGTGATAAAAACAAAGTGCTCCTGCGGCGGAGAACTCGTTCTTGAAGAGGATAAGCTTAAATGTAGCAAGTGCGGCAAAACAAACAGGAAGAAGATTTCAAGCTACTACGGAGGTGCGTTCGAATGGAGATAAAAATAACCGAAATGAACGAAAATTTCGTCAAACTTGTGATTAAGGGAGAAGATCACACGTACTTGAATCTCCTCCAGCACGAACTGCTGAAGGATGAAGATGTAGTTCTGGCTAAGTACAACATTCCGCATCCCTACGTTGGCGAGCCGGAGCTTGTCGTTAGAACGAAGGGTAAAAACCCAATTCAGGCAATAAAAGAGGCTAACGAAAGAATAGTGAAAAAGATAGAAGAAGTTCTGTCTCAGATCTGAATTTTTAAAGCGTAGAGTTCTTCAAAAAACAGCTTCCTTTTCTTAACAACCTCAAACTTATAACCGAGTCTTTTAATCTCCTCCTTCAACCTTTCGAAGTTGTGGGAGGTGGAAATTAGAATTATCCTCCCGCCTTTTTCGAGTCTTTCCTTGGCTTGTTTAAGGAACTCAACCGAAACCTCTATCCCTCCTTTTCCGCCGTCTATGGCTTTCTCCAGCCAATCCCCTATCTTTTCCTCCTCTTCAAGTTCCAAGTAAGGGGGATTGAACAGGATAAGGGTGAATTTCCCTTTTATTCCCCTAAAAAGGTCGGCAACAACGACTTCAAGCCCTTTTTCCTTGCATATCTTCGCCGCATGGGGGTTTATATCGGTAGCGAGCAAAAACCTGCATTTCCCCTTTAATTTTTCTGAAACGAATCCGCTACCAGCTCCTATTTCTATTACAACATCTTCCTTCCTGATTTCTTCCATCGCCGCCTCAAGCAAAAGCTCCGAATCCTCGGCAGCCTCATAAACTGTCGGCAATCTCTGCAAAAATTTCTGGCGGAATTTTTTCTGGTCTTTCATCCCCATACCCCATGTCACTAACTTTGACCTTCCTTTTTTCGCACCACTCCTCAAGTATTTTCGAGAACTTTTTCCTCCTCCTTGAAAAGACGAAGGTGACGAGATCCTCGAAAATCTCAACGTTTTCAACTCTTATCTCCGGCTCGTGGATTATCTTCACAATCGCCGCATCAACCTTCGGAACGGGCTTGAAGGCATGGCGAGGGATTATATCGACTATTTCAGCTTTACAATAAGCCTTCGCTATAACGCTGAGCCTTCCGTACTTTTTACTCCCTTCCCTTGCCACGAGCCTTTCAGCAAATTCTTTCTGATACGTTACAACGCTAAGCTTAAAGCCGTGCTTGAGAACCTTGAACGTTAATGGAGAGGATATCGAGAATGGAATATTCGAAACAAATTTGTCGCATTCCGGGAATTCAACCTTTAAAGCGTCTCCTTCTATTATCTCAAACTTTCCCTCTTCGATGTAGCTGCTGAACTTCTTTTTTAAAAGCTCAACGAATCTCCCATCTTTTTCTATTCCGTAAACTTTCTTAGCCTTTTTTAAAAGAAGGGACGTAAGGTTTCCCGGTCCGCAACCGACTTCTAAAACCTCCTCATCTTTTATTTCAGCAACGCTAACGATCTTCTTCAAATACCTCTTATCCTTGAGGATGTGCTGGTCTCGACTTTTTAAAAGCTTCATGCGGTGAATAGCTTGTACTTCTCTTTCGGATTCTGAAGTTCGTGGATGATTCTATTGACTATGCACTTCTCGGGATGTGACAAACCCTTCACTCTCTTCGCTATGTCCTCGAAACTCTTAAACGGCTCTTTTTTCCTCTCCTCCAGTATAGCCCACATAGTTTTCTTTCCGATTCCCGGAAGAAGTTCGAGCTGGTGGAGTTTTGTTGTTATTGGTGAGGATTCATTGAAAAACTTCACAAAACGCTCCTCCTGCTCCTTGACTATTTTTTCAATCACGTAAGGCAACTCAGCCTTTGCCGTAGGGGTTAGCTCCTCGTATCTCAACCTTCTCTTTATCCTATCAACCACATCCCTCTCTCCCTTTCCGATGTAAACCCTATCCATTATTAGGGGGTTCTGCCCCTTTTTGATACTAACTTCAAGAAGGGTGAAGTACTTCTCACCGACAACCTGAGCTAAAGGCTCCCTCCTGTGAATAGGTCTCTTATCGTCGGGATGACCGTAAGGAAGGAAATCGAGAACATAAGCGTAATCTTCGTACCTCTCTTCTTTCCTATCCTTACCTCTAACCATAGCAATCGACCTAAAATAGGTTTGAAACTATTTATTTTTTTCTTTAAATTCGGTATTTGTTAACGACCTCAAGAATTTCTCTTATCTGCTCCTCGCTCAGCGTATACCTCTCTTTGGCGTAGATTATTCTAACTTCATCGGGAATTCTCGGCATCAAATCTGCTATTTTCACGGCAAGCTCCTTTTTTCCGTAAAGCTGAGGGAGCTTTAACAACTCTTCTACAAGCTCCTTTGCTTTATCAGCCGGAAGTTTCGAAAAAGTTCTCAAGTATTTGAGCGTCTTCCTCGTTTCGTAAAGAATTTCAGCCTTCTCCCTCCTCTTCTCAACGATCTTTTCAAGAATTTCCCTCGCCTCAGAGATGGTTATGTAATCGAAACCCAAAACCTCTTTAAACGGCATTTGATCCACCCTGAGGCTTTAAATGTTCGGGTCTGGCAAAAATAATCTTCTTCTTTCCTCCGTCGGTTATCTCGACAAGATACGCTCTCCCCCTTACACCAACAACCCTTCCTGTCCTACCCTGAAATCTCGGGTGAGGCATTCCCTTGTGTACAGCCGGATCGATGTCTATGTGAACTATCTGACCAATTTCAAAGGTTTGGAGCGCTCTCCTAATTTTAATTCCCTTCTCCCTCACTTTTTTTCTGAGCTTTCTTCCGGACTTGAACCTGAAACCGTGAGATTTCCAGCCCATTCTTACCCCCCACGCTAAGTTTTATTTTCTGTTGATAAACTTATCTGCGTAAACATCAAGCATCTTTTCCACGTGGATTTTCGCAGAATCAAACACCTCTACATTTAAATCTTTCTGAGAAATTGCCAACGGAAGCTCAGTACATCCAAGAATGACTCCATCCACAAAACTTTCGTATTTCCTAATTACTTCGATAAGCTTACTCTTTTCAAACTTCCCGAGAACGAGCTCCTCCATAATCACTCTATGAACGACTTCCCTATCTCTCTCCTCTGGAATTACTACTTCCCCACCGTATTTCTCAAAAGCTCTCTGATAAAAATCGCTTTCCATTGTCTTCTTCGTTCCGAGCAAAAGGAATTTTCCCTTTCCAGCTTTTTCAGCCACAGCTTCCACTATGCTAACGAGTTCAAAGCCAACAGCCCTTTTCATCTCTTCAAAGAAGAGGTGAGGAGTGTTCGAAGCAATCCCTCCAACTTTCACTCCAGCCTCATCAAGCTTTTTCAAAGCCTTAAAAAGCAAGTTCCTTCTCTCTTCGCTATTCCCCTCCACAAACTCCTTGAAGTTCAGGCTGTAAATTAAAATCTCAGGGTAGAAGTACTTCGGAAATCTCTCCCTCGACTTTTCGATGAAGAGGCGGTAATAGTAGGCTGTTGCTTCCGGGCTTAATCCTCCGACAATTCCAATCATAAGCAAAGTTTTTTGATCCAGCTAAATAGCTTTCCCCCATGAAACTTGTAGTATTCAGTAAAGATGATCTCGCGAGCCAGAACATAAAGAATTTCATACTCACCGAAGTTTCTGCCGACGAAAAGAGAGTAGAGGATTACACAATTTACGATTTTGACGGCTTCTTAGGAGTTGAGATTAGAGAAAGGTTGATCTACGCAGACTTCCTCGACGAGAAACTCTCAAAATTCCTGAACTTTGATGAGATAATTTTCGCTTCGAGGCACAGCAGCAAGGACGGAAGAAAAATTCTTACAGCCCACTTCACCGGCAACCTTGATAGAGCTGATTACGGAGGAAGGACTTACAGCTTGGCAAAACCGTCTCCAGATACATTGAAAAATTACGTTCTCAGCTTGGATGTGCCGGATGACTTTGAATTTTCCTTGGAAGCCACTCACCACGGACCTTCAGAAATTAAAAAGAAGTCTCTCTTCGTTGAGATAGGATCGACCGAGGAGGAGTGGAAAGACGAGGTGGCTGGAGAGGCAGTAGGAAAAGCAATAATCGAAGCAGTAAAATCCGAGAAAGAGTGGAATAAAGCGATAAGCGTTGGAGGAACTCACTACGCTCCGAGGCAAACGGAAATCATTCTCGAAACAACCGTGACTTTCGGGCACATCTTTGCAAAATACACCTTCGAATCGCTAACTCCAGAATTTCTGATTAAAGCGTATGATGTAAGTGAAGCCGAATTTATAGTTATAGACGAGAAGTCGGTAAATGCGAAGGTAAAAGAGAAAATTTTTACCGCTGCCCAAAAAGTGGGAGCTGAAGTTTTGAAAAGTAAGGAGGTCAAGAGGTCTTTCAAAATAGAACGTTAACATTTAAATTTCCAGCAGCTTCTACTTGAAAAGATGAGTTTCAATGCCAAAGAACTGCCTACGGTCCTAACAGCTCAGGAAATAATAGATAAGGCTTACAGAAGAGCTTCGAAAGTTGGGGGAAGAACAAGTAAGGAGAGAGCTTTAAACAAGCTCGCTACCATATCCAACGTTTTGAGGGATTACTTTAAAAAAGTGGTGGACGCTCACCCCTCTTACGATAACCTTCCACCCTTTTATAGAGAAATGATAGACGTTGTGGTAGGAGTTAGAAGGATAAAGAAGTGCTTGGCAGCCATATCGTGGGCTGACAGAATGACCCAGAGGGTGATAAGCAAAGGCGTCGCTCAGATAAAGGGTGGAAAAGACCCAAAAATCGTGCTGAGGGAAGTTTACGGAAGGGTCGCTTCTATAGTCGAGCAGATAGACGAGGAGCTTAAATTTTTAAACGAAGCAAGAGAGAAGCTCAAGGAAATTCCCACGCTAAGCGAAGACTTCACGGTAGTCTTAGCCGGATATCCAAACGTTGGAAAGAGCAGTATAATAGCTGAAATTTCCTCCGTAAAGCCGGAGATTGCGAGCTACCCTTTTACGACAAAGAAGATAAGTGTTGGATTTGTAGAAGACAAGGACATCAGAATTCAGGTGATAGACACTCCCGGAATACTCGACAGACCAATCTCTAAGAGGAACGAAATAGAAAAAAGGGCGATAGTGGCACTAAAACACCTCGCCGATCTGATAGTCTTCGTAATAGATCCGACGGAAACATGCGGTTATTCGTTGGAAAACCAGCTCAACTTGTTGAGGGAAGTGAAGGAGACTTTCAAAAAGCCTATAATTGAAATATACAGCAAGGCAGACCTTCACGATTTCAAAGACAGAATGAGAATTTCGGTCGTGACGAAGGAGGGAATAGATGAACTCCTCAGCCTGATAAAAGAAGAGGCGAGGAAATCAAAAAGCCGAGGATAGCTGCGGAATTCAAATAAGGCAACCCAGGGGTTGGTTTGTCCACTTTTTTGAGTAAAAGAATCAGAGCTGCGGAACTGAAAGCCAGAGTAAATATAGCCTGAATTGGGGAGGAGTAGTAAAAGGAGGACACGAAGAGAACGTTTGGAATCACAACATCTCCAACACCCATATAAGAATTTCTCTCCTTTCCGGGAATGACGAAGAGCAAAGGCAATTCCATCTCACTCAAAGATTCCGCAAGCTTAACCATATGCCCAGTTTTGTAAACCGAGACGTAATCGTAGATTGCGAGGATCGCAAGAAGGATTATAGCCGGAATAGGTTCAAGGCTTATTCCGAAAATAGCGATAACCCCGGCAGAAACGAGAAGGGCGACGAAGTTAATAAAGACAGGATTTCTTCTCACCGCCAAAAGGATCGTTAGGGCGAGAGAAGGGACTAAAGCGAAGAAGCCGATAAAAGGTGCGAAGACGAAGTATATTGTAAGAGAGATTAGTAAATAAAAAATCAACTTGACGAAGAGCTTTGAAATTTTGACGAGGAAGATTATTATCGCTGTGAATGCGAGGATGAGAATAAAGTAGTAGAAAGAATTAGAAACGTCCGAAGGATTTTCGAAGGCGAAAAAATTTTCCTCGAAAAACTTCCCCGAAAAGAGATAGGCTAAGAGAGCCGAGGTTACGTAGAAGAATAAAAAGACCAGCGTTTTCATTCTCAGTATCTCAGGTATATCTTCTCACCCTTCGCGAGAGCAAGCTTTATTCTCTTTCCGGCATCTCTGTCCTTTCTAACCCTTATAAGCCCCCTCTTTCCGACTTCCACCGTTGCAACGTAATCGTCTCCGGCGAATATGTCTACCGTTCTTCCTTCGAGTCCTTCAGCATGGATAACGTAATGCTTGCCCTTCTCTTCAACAAAAACCTCAACAACGTTTCTTCTCTCCGCTTTTAAAGGTTCGACATCTATGGAAATTCCGAGTTCCTCCTCTATAGCCTTTATCTTCCTACCCCTCCTCCCGAGAAGGTGGGGAATTTCATCTTCCGGAACTCTGACAACAACTTTCTTATCGCTCAAAGCCTCTATTTCGTAGACCGAAACGAGATCTTTTATCTTGTTCTCCACAGCGTTAACGACGATTTTGCTTACTTCACTCTCCCTAACCGGCATCACCACGACCTGCTCTCCGTAGGTGTAGATCTCGTATTCAACCTTCTTCGTGTCGAAGTCTATAACCTCTATAACTGGTCTCGCCAGATCGGCTTCCGTCATTCCGTAGGGAACTTTCACTGTGAAATTAAGCTCGTACACTTTCTTTATCTTACCCGCATCGATGAAAATGACGGTATCAACCACCTGCGGAATTACTCCAAGTTCGACTCTTCCTATCATTCTCTGTATCGCATCTATCGCTCTGGTTGCGTGAGTAACGCCTATCATACCCACCCCAGCCAAACGCATGTCAGCGAAGACCAAAAAGTCGCTCGTCTTTCTCACTTCGTCGTAGATCGTGTAGTCTGGTCTCACGAGTAAGAGAACATCTGCTGTTAAAGTCATGTCCCCTTCAAGAGGGGCGTACTGCGTTATTTCATCCCTAACCATCAGATCCCTCGGACTTTCCATCGTTTTCACCATGTACCCGTTTTCCATTAAGTAATTGGCTATGCTTGCTGCAAAAGTCGATTTTCCGGCTCCCGGTGGACCAGCTATTAGTATCCCCCTTTGCCTCTCTATTATCCTTTTCTTCAGCTCCTCACTCACACCAAAATCTTCAAGAGTTGCCTTTGCTATTGGTCTAACAGCTGTGATCTCCATTCTATCAGCAAACGGTCTTTCGGCTATAGCGATCCTGACATCCCTAAGCTGAACGACCGTAGCACCCCTCCTTTCAATTTCTATGTTGCTGTCCCTATCTTGAGATGCGGCTTCAATAATCTCATGGGCAATTTCCCTTAGCTCCTCAAGAGTCATAGGCTCGTCCCTAATCTTCACGAGCTTCAGTTCCCCTATTCTCCCCCTCTTAGCCATCGGAACGCAGCCTTCTCTTAGATGGACGCTTGCAGTATCAGGGGTGAAGAATTGCATGATTTTCGTTTCATCGGGCTTTATTACCCTCTTCTCAAGGTAAATGGCTTTAATTCCCTTAGAAACTGCCACGTAGTACTGCACTCTGTCACACGTTATGAGGGTAGCCTGCTCCTCCTCAGCCACTTTTCTTATAAGATTGTCTATCTCTCCACCCTTCGCAAGTTTAACGTGCTCCAGAGTTGGTCTTTCCCCGAGGAAAAGTACGTCAAATCCCTTTTTTTCCGCAAGCTCTCTAATCTTTTTTATCTCCTCCAACCCCTGCAAACCCGTTATCTTCCCAAAGTTCGCCTGAGCTTCCAATTCCGCCACAACAGCCTCTGGAATTATTATAGTTCCCTTTAGCTCTCCTTTTTCTATCATCTGGGAAATTCTGCCGTCAATAATTACGCTCGTGTCGAGGACGTACTTCATTCAGACCTCCTCCAGCTTCCTGAAAAAGCAAGAGTAATTGCCGGTGTGACAAGCAACACCCTTCTGCTCCACAAGATAAAGAATCGCATCCCCATCACAATCAACCCTTACCTCCACAACCTTTTGAACGTTTCCCGACTCTTCGCCCTTCATCCAGAGCTTCTTTCTACTTCTGCTGAAGTAATGAGCGTAACCCGTCTTAATTGTGCGTTTTAAAGCCTCTTCATTAGCGTAAGCTAACATTAACACCTCCTTCGTTTTTGCATCTTGAACAACAACCGGGATGAGTCCTTTTTCGTTGAACTTAAGGTTCATCGTTAAGGTTTTGCAAGTAAGGTTTATAAATTATGCTGAGGAGTTTAGTAAAAATTTTCTCAGGGTGATCGAATGGAAAGGCTTTCAACCGGAATACTGAGTTTAGATTCTCAGCTTGGCGGAGGTTTTCCTGCTGGAAGTTTCATCGTTTTACTTGAAGACCCGGGAGCTGGAGCTGATTACTTCACTTACCACTTCGTAGCCGAGGGATTAAAGAGGGGAGAAAAAGCTCTGTACATAAGCACCGAAGAAACAGAGGAGGAGATAAAGAGGAACATCCAGATAATCTCTGGAATAAACCCCGAAGGTCTCGATGTAGTAGACTTGCTCACACCAAAAGTCTCCCCGAAGGGAGATGCAAAGACGTATTTAAAAGCGATCGTTCAAGATCCTTACAAGAGGGTTTCCGAGGAAGTGCTTAGGAGCGATCATCAGAGATGCGTTCTCAACAGCCTGACGTACTTCGTTGAAAACTACAGATGGGAGGAAATTAAAGAACTCATAAACAAAATAACGATCCAGACGAGAAGAACGAACAGCGTTTTCCTCGCCACCTTTACAAAGGGTATGTTCGACCAGAAAATAGAGACCGCAATAAAACACTACGCCGACGGAGTAATAGAACTCAGTCTAAGAGAGGTCGAGACGGAAATTCAAAGGAGGTTGAAGATAATAAAAATAAAGGCAACGATAGTTCCGAAGAGCATACTGAGGTACGACATAACGGACAAGGGAATCAGAGTGGAATCGCTGATGAGAGTGTTATGAAGGTCGTTGAAGGAGTTGTAGAGATAGAGGACGTGAAAGATTTCCTCTCCAAGCTCCCTTGCGAGGCTACGTTTATAAACGCTGAATACGTTCTTGACAAGGAGGTTGTAGAGTTTGCAGCGAAAAAAGCGAAGAAAGCTTGGGACGAAGGAAGAAGAGTTGCGAGAAACTTTTCTACCGAGGTCCTCCTTTACGTTGCCGCCACAAGACAGATAAGAGATGCCACAAAAATCGGATTGAAGGAGGGAAGAAACGAGGTTATCGTAGTCGCCGAGGAAGACTGCATAGAGGAGTTGAAAAAACTCGGGTTTAAAGAGGAAAAAGTTTTGAAGATCGACGAAGAAAAAGTCAAGAGAATAATGAAGCTTTACGATATAGGGGAAAAAGAGATCGAAATCGTCGGAGAGGAAAAGCTGCCTCTCCTTATTAGGGAGAGGATCGTTCTGTTCGATCTGAGCAAGTGATGGTTATGCTGAATCTGATGGAGTCTCTTGAGCTGCTGAAAAAATACGAAATTCCGGTCGTTGAGACTTTAGTCGCCTCGAACGAAAAGGAGGTTCTGAGAGCTGCTGAGAAAATAGGATATCCGGTCGTGATAAAACCGAACGTTAGCGAGCACAAGTCTGAGATAGGAGTTTTTCTGGACGTGAAAAGCGACGAAGAACTTTTAAGATGCTATAGGAAGCTCGATGGAGAAGTGGTTGTTCAAAAAATGATTAAAGGATTCGAAATTTTTCTCGGAGCTAAGGAGGACGAATTCTTCGGGAAGTACGTAGCTCTCGGCTGTGGAGGAACTCTCGTTGAACTTTTTGAAGACGTGTCCTTCAGAGTTCTCCCTCTGGAAAGAAGAGACGTTATCGAAATGATAGAAGAGACGAAACTCAGCAAAGTTGCAAGGGGATTCAGAAATTACAAGCTGGACATGGGTTCCCTTGTAGAAATCGTCACGAAATTCTCGGAACTTGTTGAAAAAGAGGATGTTAAAGAAGCAGACGTTAATCCGCTCATCGCAAGTGAAAAAGGAATAGTGGCGGTCGATGCGAGGATCATTCTCTAATTCTCCTCTCGTACTCCCTCAAAGCCCAGAGAGATTTTGCAGCTATTTCTGGGGTTGAGAAGACAGGGACGCCGTTACTCTCAAGCTCCTCTTTCACGTCATCCCAAATACCCGGTGGGTAATTCAGGCACATTGTCAGCGGTTTTTCCCTTGAAGCTTTAATTATCGCTTTAGTTGGCACTTCAAGAAACTCCTCCGACCATGAGAATATGTAGTTTATCACCGCTCCATCTACGTTTTCATCACTCACAGCAAGCTCAATAACTTCCCCGCAGGTTTCCGTATCGTTAGCTACAAAACCGAGATCGATGGGATTGTCCCTTATCGTGTAGGGAGGAAGAATCTCGTAGATTTGCTTCTGCGTCTCTTCGGTGAACTTCGTTAGCTTTAAACCTTTAAGCTCGCAGTAATCTGAAGCGACCATCCCAAGTCCGGCAACAAGGGAGATTACCGCAACCCTATCCCCCTTCATCGGCTTCTGCATAGCCAAGGCTTTCGCAAAAGATACAAGCTCGACTAAATCCTCAGCTACAACAGCCCCGTACTGCTTTAAAGCAGAAACGTAGAGCTTGTAATTTCCGGCTAAAGATCCAGTGTGGGACTTAGAAGCCTTATCAGCTTTCTCGAATCTTCCAGCCTTCATAGCCACTATCGGCTTTACCCTACTTACCTCTCTAATTTTCTCACACAACTTCTTCGGCTCGTCTATTCCCTCTATGTATAAGGCTATGCTTTTCGTCTCTTTATCATCCTTCAAGTACTCAAGCATGTCGTAGAAGTCCACGTTAAGCCTGTTCCCCAACCCGACGATCTTGCTAAAGCCTATTCCCTCCCTCATAGAGTAAGGAGCAATTAAATGACAAACTCCTCCGCTCTGACTTACAAGAGCTATATCCCCT
>NZ_WANY01000160.1:0-2832 GCF_015521575.1 Ferroglobus sp. | reverse complement strand
TACGGAGATCGCCCTTACACGATATTCCCCTGCGGAGCTGAGATAGTTGACGATAGGATAATAATCTCCTACGGAGCTGCAGATTCGGCTGTTGGACTTGGAGAGATTAAAATCGACGAAATAATGAGCGAACTTGACAAGAACAGGTGTGATTAAATTCTCAAAGCTCCCATAAGTCTGCCAAGAAAGGAAATTCTGTACTCTTTCCTAAGATCTTCGTACTTTTCAAGATCGACTTTTCTTCCCTCTGCTGCGATTCTAACGTAATCTATTTCCTCCGGATCGAAACCCATTAGGTATGCTGCCACGTAGTCAACCAAAGCAACGTCGTCGCTTGCGATCATTATTCCATGCTCCACGGGCTTGGTGTTGAGTTCGCTCCCCTCTCCACCTATGACTCCATCTACTATAACAAAATCCGGCTTGAAAAAGCTCAGCAAGTCCAAAAGCTTTTGATGAATGTTGAAGTGCATGTACATAGCCGGTTTCTTAAGGAATCCCATGTTGTTCTTTATCCCTACGGTAATCTTCGCCAGCGAATGAACTTTCATCTTCGGAAGGGAAATATATGGTAGCTCTTTGGTCAATAAAGCCGATTCTCCAACTTCCACATCTTTTAAAGCCTTTCCACCTATGCGAACTCTTACTTTCCTTTCCGTGTTTATATTCACACATTTCCACCTTCTCAAGCCGAACTCGTCGTAGCACCTGTCTGCTGCGTCGCTTGTCACACCTCCTTCAACAATAATTGGCTCATCAAAAAAGCTTGCAGCAGCTTTTACGACCTCTGGATGAGTTATACATCCCTTGCTTGGATCGTCGAATTTGACGAAGTTGGGCTTTATAACTGCTTTATCTTTTTCAATTCCGGATTTTTTCAAGACTTTTTCGACGAAATCCCAAGCGTCATCGTAGCTTTCAACTCTCTCAACTGTAAGCATGAAAATATTTTGAAAAAAGGGGTGTTAAGCTTTACCCCGAGATAAAAATTTTAACCTTCGAGTTTTCCTCTAAGCTCTTCGATCCACTTTTCCAGATCTTCAAGCTCTACGAACTTGAACTCCTTCTCTTTCACTCCTGCCAAAGCCCAGAAGAGTCTTGCAACGACTGCCATCAATTTTCCTGCATAGCCGGGGCTGTGGGGGAGCAAAGCAGCAGCCAAGTCTCCGATCTCTTCGAGCAGTTTTTTGTCGAGCTCGTTTGCTTTTTCGCTTGCCACTCCGAGTAATGATATTCCGTTACCCAAAACCCTTTCCCGGGCTGCATAATATTTTGCAGCCTCGCTCGTTATTCTATGAACACCCAACTTTCACACCTCCGCTAAAAATTTTTTAAATGTCAAGGTATTTCATAATTTCCCAGGGAGTTATGTAGAGGCAGTACTGGTTCCATTCGTCGATTTTAATGCTCATGAAAGCGTCGAATATGTGGGAGCCAAGGACTTTCTGAATGACTTCGTCTGTTGCTAAGTGATCTAAAGCGTCCCTCAACGTTGTTGGCAACTCTCCTATACCAAGCTCCCTCTTCTTGCTTTCGCTTAACTCGTAGACGTCTTCCATCACCGGATCTCCCGGTTCGATTTTCTTCTTGATTCCATCCAAGCCGGCTGCAACCATCGCAGCAAGGGACAAGTACGGGTTTGTGCTCGGGTCGACGCCTCTGTATTCGAGTCTTATAGCTGAAGGCTTTCTGTGGTACATGGGAACTCTTACGAGGGCACTTCTGTTCCTCGGACTCCAGCAAATGTATATCGGAGCTTCGAATCCCGGAACGAGTCTCTTGTAGCTGTTCACGGTTGGAGCGCATAGGGCTGTTAATGCTTTAGCGTGCTCAAGCAGACCTCCTATGTAATATCTCGCCTTCTGGCTTAACATGAACTCGTCGTCTGGATCGGCGAAGATGTTCTTTCCTTTGAACGGCTCCCCTTCCCAGAGGCTTTGGTGGACATGCATTCCGCTTGCGTTGTCCAAGTAAAGCGGTTTGGGCATGAACACAGCCATCAAGCCGTGGAGAGCCGCGATGTTCTTGGCGGCAAACTTGTAGAGGTAAAAGGCATCGCTCACATCCACAAGCTGCTTCGGCTTGAAGTCCAGTTCAACCTGTCCTGCTGTGGCGACTTCGTGGTGGTGGTATTCCACAATTATACCGAGCTTTTCTAAGTGGTGAACGAGCTCGTTTCTATAAGCAACGGTCGTATCTTCCGGAGGAGGTCTGAAGTATCCTTCCTTCGGTCTTATCACATACCATCCCGCTTCAAGCTCCCTGCTTTCCGGCATAACCCTCGGCGGACCCCAGCTGTCTCCAGCTCCTCCGTTCGGAGAAACCCAGAGATCCCAGTAAAGCCTCGTGGGATCTACTCTCTCAAAGAGGAAGAACTCGATTTCCGGACCGAAGATAACCGAAAGACCCTTCTCTTTCAAGTCCTTCTCTACTCTCTTAGCCACGTAACCTCTCGGATCGCAGTCAGCCTGCTCTGCAGCCCAAGCCTCGTAGACGTCTCCGAACATTATAGCAGATTTTTGCAGGGGATCGTTTTCCCATGGAATTACCCTTAGCGTCTCTGGATCAGGCATCCAGACCATGTCGCTCTGATCTATCGTTTTGAAACCTCTTATCGACGATCCATCGAAGCCTATTCCGTCGAAAGCGTTACCCTCTATGAATTCCCTTGCGGGAATGCTGAAGGTCATGAGATACCCTCTTACGTCTGCGAAAGCGCAGAGTACGTGTTTTACATCGTTTTCTTCCAAAATCTTTCTTGCCTCTTCCTCCATGCACGAACCTCCAAATTTTTTAAGGGTTAGGGGCAGAAAGCTATATAAATTTTTTTCG
>NZ_WANY01000159.1:0-6291 GCF_015521575.1 Ferroglobus sp. | reverse complement strand
TTTGAAGAAAGCAGTATCCCTCAACAAAATTGATGAACGCGTTGAGGAGTTCATGAGCTCGCCGGTGATAAGTGACGAAGCGACTTCACCAATTTTCGAAGCGTACATAAAAATGCTTGAGTCGGGAATAAACCACCTCGTCGTAACGGAGAACGGAAAGATTAGCGGCGTGATTTCGATAAAAGACGTTTTGAGTGCTTTTGAACCACTTTCGAGAGTGACTTACCTCTTCAGATCTCTTCGCAGGAGCGAAAGCATTGACGAAGTGAGGGAAATAGTTGCCGAGTCGAGGGAAATCGTCAAAGAATTAACCCACAGAGGTGTTAGCTTTCAAGACATATCGAGGACGTTAAACGCCTTTTACGACGTTGTTTACGAGAAAGTGTTCGAATTTCTTGGAGAGGAGATCGATAGAGATTTTTCCTTCGTTGTAATGGGAAGCGGCGGAAGGAAAGAGCAGATTATAGCCACGGATCAGGACAATGCGATGATAACAGAGATCAAATCCTACAAATTTGAAGATATTTCGAAAAGGGCTGTTGAGCTTTTGGATTACGTAGGCATACCAAAGTGCAAAGCCGGCTACATGGCACCTAACTGGTGTATGAGCATCGATGAGTGGAAAAGAACCTTCAAAAACTGGTTCACCAACCTAACTCCCCAGAACGTTAGGCATCTAACGATATTCCTTGACATGAGACACGTCTACGGAAACGAAGATCTTTACAACGAACTCCGCGATTACGTTTTTGAAGCGAAAACCAATCAAGCGGTCAGGTTTCTTGCCAAGGACGCTTTAACGATCACACCTCCCATTGGCTTTTTCGGTATGAAGAATTTGGAGAAGGGAATCGACTTAAAGCTTTACGGCATATATCCGATTGTCAACTGCGCGAGAGTTTTAGCATTAGATGCGGGAATAAAAGAGCTCAACACCATAGAAAGACTGAGGGCAGTCAAGGAATTAATAGGGGAAGAAAGGTGCGAGACCCTCGTTGAAGTTTACAACTACATCCAAAACCTAAGGCTGAGACACCAAGCCCACGAAAGCGATAACATCGTAAACGCTAAGGAGCTTGAAAAGCTTGATGTTGTGCTTCTCAGAGAGTCTTTTAAGGTGATTAAGAACTTTCAAGATTTTATTAAAGCCCATTACGGAGTTGAGAGAATTTGAGAGAGGAAAAATTTGCCGTTGTGGACGTTGAAACGACTGGATTGAACGTAAAAAAAGATGAGATTCTCTCCATAGCCATAATACCGATGGACGGATTGAAAATCCTATTTTCCGAAGCCTACTACAGAATTTTGAAGCCAAGGAAGTTTAAAGTTGATTCTGTGAAGTACCACGGAATCACCCCAAGGATGGTTGAAGAAGCTCCCACCTTTTGCGAGGTGAAGGGGGAAATATTAGAAAAGCTAAAGGAGAGGATTATTGTTGGATATTCGATAAATCTGGATATCGAGTTTCTGAAAAAGTCGTTTAAGGAGTGCGAGATCGTTTTCGAATGTAAATACGTTGATGTAGCCGATGTCGAGAAGCTCATAGGAAGGCTTTTCGGGGATTATACGAAGGACATGACTTTAGAAGAACTTGCTAAAAAGTACGGAGTTGATATAGCATATCGTCATTCAGCCTTGTCCGATGCATACATTACCGCACAAATTTTCCAGATGCAGCTATTAAGGTTATTAAAATATGGGTTGAGAAAGTTTGAAGATGTATTAAGGGCAATAAAAAAAGAAGACTTCTACGACAGACCGCTGATGTTCTAATTTGTGTTTATTTTGGCGTACAATTAATATTCTCGAAAACTATAACGAAAAATTTAAATTTGACACAATTAATTCATAGATTGGTGATTGTATGCCATGGCCACCTAAGGTGTTCTGGGTGGGAGCTTTTCTGTTTTACGGATGGACAGCACTCTGCTGGATTCTCGAAGCGACGGCAAAAATAAACCACATAAAACTGGCACCGCTGCTTTACGCATCGATCATCGGTACATGGCTGATACCGCTGTTGATGTCGGTGATGTACTTCTACTTCCCTGAAAAAGCGGAAAAAGCGAGAGGTGAGTAGGCATGGCAGAGGTAGACCCAATCGTTATAGGCATTACAGCTTTGTATTTCTTGGCGGTTATTGCTATAGGTTACTATTCGAGAGCAAGAATGAAGAGTGCAACCGACTACTATGTAGCTGGAAGACAAATCGGTGCTGTTGTTAACGGTTTGGCTCTCGAATCAACATACTTAAGCCCAGCCTCGATGCTCGGATTGCCAGCTTTCATATTCATACTCGGTTATCCATTCTTCTGGCCAATGGCTGCCATTATTGCGGGAATGCCACTGGCTACACTTCTTACCGCAACAGCTCTAAGAAAGTACGCTCCAACAAGCTTTGCCGACTACTATGCTGACAGATACAACGATCAGAGATTGAGATGGCTTATCGGGATTATCACGATGTTCGCAGCCGTGCTTTACATAACGCTGTCCATAGTGGGTATGGCTCTGTTCCTACTTGCGATTCTTAAAGTGCCCTACTGGATCGGAGTTGTAATAGGGACTGTCATCGTCATGCTCTACATCGTCTGGGGAGGTATGATCGCAACAAGCTGGAATGCTGCATTTCAGGCAGTGGTGATGACGGTAGCGGCGGTAATAGCGGCTATTGCGATCATAGCCAAACTTGGAGGACTCGGTGGATTCTGGGATGCTGTTGCAGCAAACAACCCCAAGTTCTGGAACACACCAGCTGATGCTCCAGATGTTCCCCACTTACTAACAGGAACGTGGATCGCTTTAATCGGCTGGTTCTTCGTATGGCACTTTGGATTCGCAACAATGCCCTACACAGTCGTTAGGTTCTTTACCGTCATGGACATGAAAACAGCAAGAAGGAGCATCTTCTGGTGCACTCTTGCGGCAGGTATCTTCTACGTGTCGCTTCAGATAATCGGTGCTGGCTCCAAAGTGATGATGGAAACATATCACCCACTCGTCACGGAAGGTGTCGTTGAGTCAAAGGCTGTTGCGGTCCTGAAATACTACGCTACGACTTTCGGGGTTGGTAAGGTAACGGACTACGCAATGATAGCTGCCGTAGAAGCATTGAAGAACCCAGTCATACTTGGTATCCTCGCTGCTGGTGGTTTGGCTATCGCTATGTCCACAGCAGCCGGATGGGTGATGGTCGTTAACGTTTTAGCAACAAGAGACTGGGGAGAGATACTGCTGAAGAGCAGAATGGCTAAGGAGAACCCGATATTGCTTGCGAGAATTGTATCGGTAATCTTCCTGCTCATAGGAATGTTTATCTCATTCAACCCACCAGCGTTGGTCCTTGACCTCTCCGGATGGGCGTTCGTCGCTATAATTGCATCGCTCGGTCCCGGACTAATCCTCGGTCTATGGTGGAAGAGAGCTACGAGAGCAGCGATGTGGACTACTGCTGTCGTGATGTTCTTCCTCCACCTCTACGCATGGCTCAAAGCTAAATACGTGCTTGGACACCATTCGTTCTTCTTCCTCAACGACGTCCTCTTCGGAAATCCGAAGGCTTTCATAACGCCACACCAAGTTTGGGCGATTCCAGTGGGATTCATACTCTTCATCATAGTCTCGCTGCTGACTAAGCCGCCAGAGGAGGAAGTCGTGAAGAAGTACTGCGAAGACTTAACCAAGGAAGTTTAAATTAAAATTTTTTTATTTTTCTCTTTTGTTTTCAAACCAAAAACTGTATAAATTATAGTTTTAAGAGTATTATCCAATGGAGGAGTACATATTTAAAGAAGTGGAAGTCAAGGAAAGTTCTGCACCAACCTTCTTGATTAACGGGGAGGAAGTAGACATATTTTCCGACGAGTTCAGAGCGTACTGGGAAAAACCCCTTCACGAGTTGGTTAGAGAAAAAATCCTTGAGTACGAGAGGAGAGGAGAAGATCCGTTTTACGAAATCGTTGGAAAGAATCTTGAAAAGGAAATGGTTAAGAACGCCTTGATTTCAGGCTCAAACATCCTCTTCATAGGTAAGAAGGGTTACGGTAAAACGACCTTTTCGAAATCGATAGCCAAGCTTCTTCCAGAGAAGCAGCTTGCTATCAAAGGGTGCAAAATCCACGACAATCCAGTGAAGCCAAGCTGTTTCGCTTGCAAGAGGAAGGTAATGGAAGAGGAAAAAGTGGAGCTAACATGGATAGGGAGAAAGTGGATAAGGATCCCGGGAGACCCTATGATGACCACTCGACAGCTCATCGGAGGTATCAGCATTCAGAAGATAAGAGAGGGTTACGATTTGGATCATCCGGAAGTTTTTACTCCCGGAAGGGTGCTTAAAGCGAATAGAGGTATCGCTTACTTCGACGAGCTTGGTTCGATTCCTTCAGCTTTGCAAACTCTACTCCACGAACTTATCGAGGAAAAGCAGGTAACTACTCCCGAAGGAGAGATAGTTCCGCTGAAGATCGATGCGATTTTCATAGCCTCAACTAATCCCGCTAACTATAGAGGTACAGAAGCCATAAAAGAGCCGCTCCTTGATAGGATGGAAGCAATTCCAATCGGTCCTCCCGAAACGCTAAGAGAGGAAATAGAGATCGGTTTGAGAAACATGAGTTTAAAGAATGGAGCAACGATTCCGGAATGGCACCTCAAAATCTTGGCGAGAGTCGTTAGGTATGCAAGAAACAAGGAGAGGTGTAGATATGCTGCAAGGATTGAAAGCGAACCTTCTTGCAGAGCTACCATAAAATTATTCGACCACGTTAAAGCAAACGCCACAAGGAAAGGAAGAAGCGTTGTAATGCTTTCAGACTACGGAGAGGGTTACGAAGTTATCAAGCTTGGGTTGAGAAGCAGAATCGAAGTTGATTACGAGGCTGAAAAAGACGCTATAATAGAAAAGCTTGTAGAAGAGGCGATAAACAGGACGTGCGGAGAAATTTACGGCAATATCGAAGATTCCGACTTCAGAAAACTTTCGAGGGAGCTTAGGAAGAGGGAGATGATAAACGTTTACGAGGACTCTCCGAAGGAGATGGAAACCTTCTGGAAGTACATACTCCTAATGAGCAGAAAGCCGGAAGAAATTCCTTCAGCCTTCGAGATTCTCCTTGAATCGATAAAAAGGTGTACCGGCTTAGTGGAGAGGGTCGGAGATGGAGTTTACGAAACCAGAGTGCAGGAGTTGTAAGGACGACAGCATTCCGGCTGAATTTGCCGAAAACTTAGCCTACCACATTTTCAACCCCTACGCAATGGACAGAGGAGACTTTAACGTAAAGAACTTCATCAAACAGAAAATAGATGACGAAGAGTTGGCTGAAAACTTCGACAGCTATTCCACAATTTTCAACGACATGATGAGAAATTTCGGCTATGCTGAAGCTCTATGGATGGACAAGTTCGAGAAGTATGTAGAGGCAAAGTCGAAAGCTTGGGAGGAAATAAAGGAAAAGCTTCGCTCCGGAGAGTTGAAAATAGAAGATATAAACTTCAAAGAACTCCTTGACTACTTCTTTGAAGAAGCGCTGAAAGAGTTAATCGAAATGGGGATAATAGAGGGAGTTACGAAGAGGTTCTTCAGGAGGAAGGTAAAGTTCAGCAAGCAAGCGGAAAGGATAATTGCGGAAAAAGTTATGAAGGAAGTTTCGAAGGAGGCTAAAGGTTATTACGCTGAATCTGAAGGAGAGACTCTCTCCTACATCCCGGGATACGAACTTGTGGAGTACGACGAGTACTTGCATTCCTATGATCTCATCGACATTCCCGAAACCATGATAAGAGCCGCCAAAAACGAAGATTTCGAAATAAGGGAGAAGGACATAGTTTCAAGAAATCCGAAAAAAGTCGGAAAGAGGCACTTCGTAATGCTAATAGACGTGAGCGACTCGATGAGGGGAAAGAAAATAATAGGAGCAATAGAAGCCGCGTTGGCTTTAAAAATGAGCATAAGAAAGGGATTCGACGATCTGGAAGTTTTCGTTTTCAACCACAGAACGGAGAAGATTAGAGAGGGCGACATAGTGAACGTGGACGTGGAAGGAAGAACAGACATAGCTCTGGCTTTAAAGACCGCAAGAAACGCTTTGAGAGGAAAAGACGGAGCTAAGTACGTAATTCTCATAACCGACGGTGAACCGACTGCAAGCTACAACCCTCTTATTCCCCCTTGGAAGATGGCGGTAATAGAGTCGGCAAAACTGAAAGACGAAGATATAAACTTGAACGTTCTAATGCTAAACGACGACAGTAGGTTTTACGCCCTATGCGAAAGAATGCTCAAAGCAGCCG
>NZ_WANY01000158.1:0-9621 GCF_015521575.1 Ferroglobus sp. | reverse complement strand
GGAGAGAGGAATTCGATGAGGGTTTTGGTCGTTGGCGCTGGAACAATGGGACATGGAATCGCACAAATATGTGCCATGGCTGGGTACGATGTTGTTCTCGTGGACATCAGCGATGAAATCCTTAAGAATGCTCTAAAAAAGATTGAGTGGAGTTTGGGAAAGCTTGCGGAAAAAGGAAGGATCGAATCTCTGAAAAGCGTTCTTACAAAGATAAAAACGACCACAAATTTGTCCGAAGCAGCTAAAGAAGCTGATTTTGTGATTGAAGCGGTCGTTGAAAAAACAGACGTTAAGCGTGAGGTTTTCAGAGTTCTTGACGAAAATTGTAGGGAAGAGGTAATTCTCGCGACGAACACTTCGACTATTCCCATCACTGACATCGCTTCAGATACTTCGAGAGCAGAGAAGGTTATCGGTTTGCACTTCTTCAATCCACCCACTCTCATCAAGCTCGTTGAAATCGTGAAAGGAGAAAAGACGAGCAATGAAACCTTAGAAAAAACTATTGAATTCGCCAAGAGCATAGGTATGGATTACGTGGTTGTCGAAAAAGACGTTCCGGGTTTTCTCGTGAATAGGATAAACCTCAGAGTTTTTGTTGAGGCAATACGGATGATTGAAGAGGGATACAAAGCAGAAGAAATTGATAGCGTTGCAAGATATCGACTGGGATTGCCGATGGGCATTCTTGAGGTCGTGGATTTCAGCGGAGTTGATGTCGTTCACAATGTTCTCAGCGAAGTGACAAGGAGGGGATTTAACGTAAAACCCCCAAAGCTCGTTGAAGAAATGGTGAAAGATGGTAGACTTGGAATGAAATCTGGAAGGGGATTTTACGAATACAAGGGAATGTACGGTAGAGCAAAAATTCCGAAGAAATTCGCTTATAAAATAAACCCTTTGAGGCTTGTGGCTCCAGCCGTTAACGAAGCTGCTTGGTTGCTCAGAAATGGTGTAGCAAGCAGAGAGAGCATCGACAAAGCTATGACTCTCGGGATGGGCTATCCAAGAGGAATTCTTGAGATTGCCGACGATTACGGAATTGATAGGATAGTTGAAACGCTTGACAGGAGAAGAGAGGAAACCGGTTTGAAGGAGTACGAAGCTGATGAGTTGCTAAGAGAAATGCTTAAGGAGAACAAACTCGGGAAGAAAACGGGAGAAGGATTTTACAAGTGGATGTACGAACGCATGGATATTGGTTCGGTAATTTACGAGAAGAGACACAACTACGCTTTAATAACGATGAACAGAGCTGACAAGCTCAACGCTTTAAACGAGGAAATGTGGGCAGGCTTGAAGAAAGCTTTTTTAAAGGCTAAAGAGGACGAGGACGTCAGAGTTGTTGTAATCACTGGCAAAGGCAGAGCGTTCTGTGCTGGAGATGACATAGCCGTTATGAGCTCCTGGAAAAAGTTTGCAGACGGCAAAGACTTTTTCGAGAAAGTTGCCATGCCTTTAATCGAAACTCTCTCCTCCTACACAAAACCGATAATCTCTCTTGTGAATGGATACGCTTTCGGAGGGGGCATGGAACTCAACTTGTTCTTCGACGTTGTCATAGCAAGTGAAGAGGCAAGCTTTTCAGTCCCAGAAGGTTTGATCGGAGCGATGCCGCCTATCGCATCTACCCTCGGAGTAGGAATGGTGGGGAGAAAGCTGGCTGTTTACTGCTTGACTGGAGATGTTATGGATGCCGAGGAGGCTAAGAATTTGGGAATAGTTGATATCGTTGTCCCCCACGATCAGCTTGAGCTTGTGGGAATTGAATACGCTGAAAAAATTTCGAAACTCGCACCGAGATCATCGAAAGCCATAAAGGAATCCGTAAATTCCGTGAGGCAGGTTTTTGCTGCGGCTTTGAAGGTTGGAGTGAAGGAGCTAATCGAACTCATTCCAACGGAAGATTTCAAGGAGGGAATGAACGCTTTTATCCAGAAGAGGAAAGCGAGGTGGAAAGGAGAATGAACTTCAAATTTAGTGAAGAGCAGAAGTTGCTGAGAGAAGCTGTTAGGGAATTTGCGGAAAAGGAAATAAAACCTTACGGCAGAGAGTACGATGAGAAGGGGGAGTACCCTTGGGATATTTTAAGGAAAGCTGCCAAGCTCGGATTTATTGCCGCTGACGTTCCCGAAAAGTATGGGGGAGCGGATCTCGATTACTTAAGTTGCGTGATAATTGCTGAGGAGTTTTGCAGAGCTGATAGCAGCATAGGTTCGGCTTTAGTTGCTGCATCCCTTGGCTGTCCGATGGTGAAGTACTTCGGTAGCGAGGAGCAAAAGGAAAAATATTTGCCGAAAATCGCAAGTGGGAAGGCAGTTTCAGCCATAGCGATAACGGAGCCTGATTGCGGGAGCGATGTGGCAGCGATAAAAACAAGAGCTGAAAAAACCGATAACGGCTGGATTTTGAACGGGACAAAGACTTTCATAACAAACGGAAGCATTGCCGAATGGGTTGTAATTTTAGCAAAAACGAAACCCGAGGAGGGATACAGAGGTATAAGCGCTTTCTTAGTTGAAACAAGTTGGAGAGGATACGAAGCTAAGAGAATAAAGAAGATGGGTTTGAATTGCCACGACACGGCGGAAATTTTTCTGAAAAACGTGTTTGTGCCAAGGGAAAACTTGATTGGAAAAGAAAACAACGGTTTCTACCAGCTTATGAGATTTTTCAACGAAAGCAGGGTAAGCGTTGCTGCTGTTCAGCTTGGAATTGCGATAGGTGCTTATGAAAGGGCTTTGGAGTACGCTAAGGAGAGAAAAGCTTTCGGGAAGCCGCTTATAGAGCATCAAGCGATTCAGTTTAAGCTGGCAGAGATGTTTAAAGACATAGAGGCTGCCAAGCTTTTGGTTTACAAAGCAGCTTGGTTAATCGATCAGGGCAAGCCTGATCCGGCTTTAAGTTCAGCAGCAAAGCTTTTCGCGAGCGAAATGGCAGTTAAAGTAACCTACGAAGCCGTTCAAATCTTCGGAGGCTACGGATACAGCAAGGAGTACGACGTCGAGAGGTACTATCGAGATGCGAGGGTCGGAACGATCTACGAAGGAACGAGCGAAATTCAGAGGCTCGTAATAGGAAGAATGATCGCAAAAAAGAGTATTTTTTAGAATTTTTCTGACAAAAATCTCTCCAGTTCGTTCTTCAACTTTTCTGCAACTATCTTTCCGTCCACCTTTCCTCTGAACTCCTTCATAACCACTCCCATCAGCGGTTTGAAAGCACCCATCCCCCTTTCGAGGACGAAATCCTTTCTCTCCTCTATAACTTTTCTTATGTACTCCTCAAGATTCTCAGCTTTTCCTATTCTTTCGGCGATTTCCTCTTTAGATAGCTCTTCTTCGCAAAGCATCCTCAAAGCCTCTTCAGCACCCTCTTTAGCTATTTTCTTCTCGGCGATGAGTTCGAGAACTTTTCTAAAGTCATCTTTGCTGAGTCTCTCAACGTTAAAACCGTCCTTCTTAAGCTCTGAGGGAATTATGTGGAGGACTTTCGCAACTGTGGTTGCTCCAATTTTTTTAGCGAACTCTTCGAAAAGGTCGTGGAATTCGGAATCTGCGATAATCATCGCAAGATCCTTTGGAAGGGAGTACTCTCTAACGTACCTTTCCGCTCTCTCTTCGATCAGCTCTGGAATTTCAACTTTTATGTCCTCTATCTCCACTGGTGGAACGTCGGTCTCTGGATACATCCTCGCTGCTCCCGGGAGAGGGCGGAGGTAAGATGTCGTTCCATCTTCGTTTGCTTTTCTCGTTTCTTCTGGAATTCCGATCAGGCAGTACTTTGCCCTCTCTATAATCCTCTTCAAAGCTCTGTCGACTCTCTCTTCATCTCCGGCAGCGATGACAACAGCGTCATTCTCTCCAGCTCCGACGAACTCCTTAAGCTTTTTAACTTCCTCTTCGCTTATTCCGTAGGCTGGAAGTTCGTCGGTGTGGAAAATTCCTCCCAAACCGAAAGTTTTGGCTATGTCCGCAAACTCCGTTCCAAGCCTTCTTCCCGGCTGAATTTCTTTTCCAACAATTCCGGCAAAGTTTTTGAGGAGAATCGCCTTGATTTTACCAGCTCTCCTTAAAATCTTAGACTTCGTGCCTTTAAAAATCTCGCTAACGTCGAAAATCTCCTCAACCACCTCAGCGTTCCTCTCTCTAAGCTCGTCCCGTATTTTAAGCAAGTTAACTTGTCTGAGAACTTCGTACTCAACAACTTTATCGAGAATTTCAAGGCTTTGAACACCCTTTATCTCAACTCTGGCACCCTCAGCTATGGATATGTTTACATCCTGCCTTATCGTTCCCAGTCCTCGCTTGACTTTTCCAGTGCTCCTCAAAATCATTCCTATCTTCCAAGCAACCTTTTTTGCCAACTCTGGAGAGTCTATATCCGGCTTAGTTCCTATCTCGACAAGAGGAATTCCGAGTCTGTCTAAGGAGTAAGTTACGACTCCCTCTCTCTCCTCTATCTTTCTGCAAGCCTCCTCTTCAAGGCAAAGCGTTGCTACACCAATCTTTCTTCCGTCAACTTCAACATAGCCGTCGAAAGCAACCAAAGCGGTTCTTTGAAATCCCGTAGTGTTGCTTCCGTCTATGACTATCTTCCTCATCACGTGAACTTCGTCGACGAGCTCCATGTTGAGCATTTTTGCAATTTGAACTGCTATTTCCAAAGCTTCTCTATTTAACTCGCTTGGCGGCTCCTCATCGGCTTCGACGAGGCAAGTTGTCGGATAAAACTTGTAAAGGAATTTTTTACTCCTCTCAACTTCTTCTCTTGCAGCTCTATCTTCTTCTCCAAGCTCGCTCCTTTTTAGCCTCAAGTAGCGAAAGAATTCGAAATTGGATTCGTTTAATTCCATAAGCTTTGTGGGGCATCTGCAAAACAACTTGTGTTTCGTGTCAAGCTGCTGGTGGATCTCGATTCCGACTTTAAGACCGAGCTCTGAGTAGTTCATCAAGAAAGAATTTGCGATGCGTTAAAAACATTTTTCCAAGAATTTAAATTATATAAGTTCTCTCTCTTCTACCATGAAGGTGAAAATTAAAGAGGCTTACAGACTTCTTCACCCTCGTCCGGTAGTTTTGGTATGCTCTTCCTACGAGGGAAAAACGAGTTTCATGGCTTGCTCTTGGGTAACTCCAGTAAACGACGAACCAGCCATGCTGGCTGCAGCCATATGGGAGGAAAACTTCACCCACGAACTGATAGAGAAAAGTAACGAATTCACGGTTAACGTTCCAAGCGTTGATATCGCCGAGAAGGTGTGGCTTGCCGGCAAAAAAAGCGGTAGGAGCGTTGATAAAGCTAAGTTGACGGGATTAAAACTCGGAAAGGCGAAAAAAGTTTCTGCGCCAATAATAGAGGACTGCGTAGCAAACCTCGAATGTGTCGTTAAAGATAAAGCAAAAGCTGGAGATCACACTGTATTCATCGCCGAAATTGTTGAAGCATACGCAGAGAAGGACCTTTTCGAGAAAGTCTGGAAGGAAGATGCGAAAATTCTGATGCACGTAGGAGGAAAAGTATTTTCAACGAGTAGTAACTTCTTTGAAGTCCGCTAATGAGAGCGATGAGGCATGAGGGTGTTCAAAGAAAAGGTCGTTACAGCTTGGAAGCTGACTCTTCCAGCTATTTTACTCTCTCTCCTCCTCGAATTTTCGGCTGGAATTTTCCTCGGTAAGTACTTTGAAAAGCTGATGCTTCACTACCCCTTAATTCTCGTTGTTCTTCCGGGGCTAATGGGTTTGAGGGGGAACATATTCGGTGCTCTCTCCTCAAGATTTACAAGCGCTTTGTACCTTGGAGAAATCGAGCCGAAGCTTAAAGATAGGAAAGTTTTGGAAATTATTTTAACTGGAGTCTCTCTTTCTCTCCTTCCTGTGGCGATCCTCTGGTTAGTGAGTGTCGTGAAGCTCGGCTTGGATAACGCTATAGTTGTTTTCGCCATACTGCTTGCTTCTACAATTTTCGTCAGCATGGTTCTCGGACTGACTGCTGCAAGCGTCACGATAATACCTTTTAGGAGAGAAATAGATCCCGACGCCATTGCTACTCCAGTTGTAACTTCTGTAGCAGATTTGCTCACGATTCCAACTTTGATACTGTTCGTTTTGCTCTTCGAAACTCACGAAGGAGTATTTCTATTTGCCCTAATTTTCTTTCTCGTTCTCTTCGGAGTTATGGGAGTAAAGTACAAAATTTCGAAGAAGATTTTTTTCGAACTCTCGACAGTGTTAATCGTTCTTGCTGCGGTGAGCTCGATTTCTGGGGCTTTGCTTGAAACATTCAGCAGAGAAATTCACGAGTCCCTCATTTTCAGCATTCTTTACCCGGCAATAATCGGTAGCTTAGGAAACTTTGGGGGAGTTGTTGGAGCGAGAACGTCTACTAAGTTACACATAGGAGAAGTTGAGAGATTTTTTGAAAAGGAGACTCTTCTTGACATTCTTGCTTTAACGACATTGACGTTGCCGCTGGCATCGATAATGTACTCTTCGGGAGTTCTTGTTGCCTACTTCATTTTCGGAAAAGTTCCGGGAGTTTATTACTTCTTTTTCCCCTTCTACATGCTCACGGCTTTGTTCGTTATGCTCCTCGGAAATTTCATTTCCGTGGCTTTCCACAAATTCGGTTTCGATCCGGATAACGTTACCGTTCCAGCCATAACTACCTTAGCAGACCTAATCGGAACTGCTCTCACTATTACTCTTTCCCTCCTCTTTTAGCTCCTTCTCGAGCTCCTCATAAACATCGAGCAGAGCTATGAGGGTCGTCGGAATTGTGTGCTCGGTTGCGAATGTTATGTATGGTGTGAGATCTATCACGAAATCTGCAAATCTGAAAATACCTTTTGGCAAACCGACTCTGCTCCCAGCGAAAACAACGATCTCGTCCGCTCTTCTAAAAGCTTTCTTTAAATCCTCCTTTATGTCGGAAAGTTGTTTTCCAGTCGGATCGGTTACAATTAAAACGTTCCTCCTTCTCTTCTTGTCTCTTACAGTTTGATACAAATCGTGCACGTAAACGGGAACCTCTCTGACTTCCCTCGAATACGACTTCTTTTGAATTTTCAGCCTTGCAATCTGCCCTCTCCTTACACCTTTGAGGAACTCAAGAAGTTCGTAGGCGTTTACGTAATTGTACGGAGCGATAATCAGCTCCTTTATCTCGAAAGATTGGGCGGCTCTCCCTATTCTTTCTCCAATCTGCTTCGCTCCTCTCAGATCTTCCAAATAAGGCATCTGAACGAAACTGATTTTCCCAAAAAATTTCGTCGAATCGATCTTCTCTGGAGTGTACTTCTTGTGTTCTTCCTTCCCATCTATAACCCCTATGAACGTTCTTTCGTTAACGATCTCAACGTAAACGGCTTTCTCCGGAAAGTTCAAATCTACGTCAGCACCGCTTAATTCCTGAATTCTTCTTCCAAGCTCTATGTTAACGTCCGTACTTGTGAAATCGTGCTTTAATCCTCGCCTTGTTGTCCTCACTGCAAAGCTTTTGAATTCTCCCATCGCCTTTACTACGTCTTCAGCTTTAGAAACAATCTCGTTCAGGTCGGATTTAACTTCGAAAAGAACGGGTATGGCTCTCTCAACTTCTGGAACCTCTTTAACCTTTTCGATGTCATCGCTGTGAACAATTAGAATTCCGAGGTAGCCGGCTGGTCTCACTTCAACTTTGACATCTCCGAGCTTGTCTTTTATGTGGCTTGCAGCTATGTATTCCAGCCCTCTCTGGGTTTTAACGAATATCATCCATAAACTTCGAGGAGTCGCTATTTAAAACTATCAGATAAGTCTGAATGATGGGTAGTCTCCTTCGTAGGCGAGCTCCTTTTCGAACTCTCTTACGGCTTTGTGAAGTTCGAAAAGCTCTTCGAAGTATTCAGAATTTATTCCTATGTGGCAGCCTCGATTAAATTTCTCGTGAACTATTTTAAAAGCGCGAATTTCGTCACCTCTTTTAGAGTAAACTCTCAGATATCCCTCCCTACCGCATTTCGGACAGGTGACGATAATGCTGAACTTTCCTCTGCGATTCTTTACAATTCTAAAATTAATCATGGGCAGAAATATAACCACAACATTAAAATAACTAACTATTTTTTTCTTCTTCGAGGGGCCGTAGGGTAGCCTGGTTATCCTCCCGGCTTTGGGAGCCGGTGACCCGAGTTCAAATCTCGGCGGCCCCATTCGAAATTTTCTGCTAACGGGTGATTGACCCACCTTAAGAACTCTACAAGGCGATCTTCGAAAAACTGGCTCAAATTCGGAAGGTATTGTGTTCTTAGAGTGATTGAAGCTGAAGATTACAGAATTGTCTGAGTGTAACCACAGAAGATCTGTGGGAGAATCGTGTGTCCACAGGGATCTTACCGAGATCTCCTTCGTGGGAATCTTTTTATCTAAAATAAACGAATTTAGATGTGATGAACGAAGTTGTCGAGATTCTGAAAAGACTCGAAGAGATGGACAAAAGGCTCAGGAGGATTGAGAAGCTTTTCGAAGGGGAAGAGTTGACTGAGGAAGATCTTAGGGAGATCAAAGAGACTGTAGAAGCCTGCAAGAGCGGAAGGATGAAGGTTTACACGCTCGAAGAAGCAAAGAGGGAACTTGGAATCTCTTCTCTCTCAACATAAGAAAGATCAAGGGAGACTACTACCGCATCTGGTTGGAAAAGTTCGAATCATCGTTAAGATTGATTTCGAGAACAGAAAAGTCCTCGTCGTAAGAGTGGATTGGAGAAGAAGAATTTTTGTGATTCGATCTTGCGGTAATACATAGAGTCGTAACATTTGTTATATTTAACGTGGTGAATTTCGGTGCGTAATATTGGGATTTGGGAAAATTCCCGTTTTCCCAAGAGTCAAAATTACCCCCTTTGGCATCTAAGGTTGAGATGCCGCCGAAATAACAAGCAACCTGATAGTACCGAATTTCTGGAGGTTTCTAAGAAAAGTTGCAAAGCTACTTTACTAAATAGACTTTAAGGAATTATATGCGATCATAGATTCTTTCTCTTTTATCCACCTTGGCGACCCAAACTATGCGATTTTCGAAGTCTATCTCTACAATAATTCTGAACTTTCCAGCTCTAATCCTGTAAATACGGTCTTTTATCTTTTTGATGTCTAATGAGAAAAGGTCTTCAAGTCTCTGAATTTCCTTGTAAATTCGAATTCTATCTTTTTTATCGAGCTTTTTGATTTCCTTAGCCGCTCGATCCGATGTTATGACTTTAAACTTCATCTTCGATATCGAGTTCTCTCTTCAGTTCCTCAAGAGTGTAAGTTTTCATTTTTCCAGTTTTGCAGGCTTCGAGTATTTCCTCGACTTCTTTGAGTTCTTCCTCGCTTAGTTCATCAAAGAGTTCTTCCTCTATCTTCTTGAGCCTCTTATCGATTTCATCAAGCTTTTCCTTGATCTCTTTGAGAATCTCGACGACTTCGCTCATTACTCTTGTGTTTGCAAAAATAAAATAAAAAAGTTGTCATCCTACTAACTCCTTTAAATCTTCTTTTTTAGATTTAGAAGAATTTGACAATTGTCAATTGTCAAAACAAAAGTGACAGATCTTACACAAACTCTAACTTCAGAAAATTATATTACATATGTATTAAAG
>NZ_WANY01000157.1:0-4560 GCF_015521575.1 Ferroglobus sp. | reverse complement strand
TGAGCAAGCACGATATAAAGAGGATAGAAAAGCTTGGATACAAGGTTGATGAGTTCAGCGAGATTAAAGACGGTGTGAGGGTTTTGAAGAACGTCAACGGCAAGTGCTTTTTCCTGAGAAACGGCAAGTGTTCCATATACGAATTCAGACCCTTCGGTTGCAAGCTCTACCCAATCGTGTGGGATGTTGAGAGGAAAAGAGCAGTGGTTCACGATTTTTGTCCTTTAGCCAATTCGGTCAGCAAGTTAACGCTGAAAAAGGTCGAAAGAGCACTTAAGAAGCACATACAATCGATTTTCAACGAGCTGTAATCGATAAATTTAATTATAATCAATTCTTTAAAATTTTCCATGGAAGTTATCGAGCTCGTTGATGGAGTTAAGCTGTACAAAGTAGGAATAATGAACTACTACTACTTCGAGAAGGAGAAGGTTTTATTCGAAGCCGGGCTGACTTGCAGCGCTTCTAAACTGCTTGAAGAATTTGAAGAAGAAATTGAGTACATAGTGGTTCCCCATGGACATTTTGACCACGTTGCTGGCTTAAGCGTTTTGCTTGAGCAGTATCCGGAAGCAAGGGTTGTTGCCCACGAAAATCTGGCTAAACTATTTGAGAAGGAGAAAGTCAAAGCTTCTTGGGTGAAAGACGACAGGGAGCTTTGCAAAAAGGCTTACGGAGACGAATACAACATCGAATTCTCGGGAAGAGTAGATGTGACTGTCAGGGAAGGGGACGAGGTAAACGGTCTGGAAGTTATCGAAAGCTTTGGTCATTCGAAGGATGCAATTTCGCTGTATTCAAGGAAGCACAACGTTCTTCTCGCCTCGGATTATCTTGGCTACGTCACCTCTTCTGGAAAAGTTATCCCGATGTATTTTGCTGACTTTAACGAATACGTAAAAACTCTCGAAAAGCTCGCGGCAATAAAGCCTTACGTTCTTGGCTTGAGTCACAACAGGTATTTCGTAGGAAAGGAAGTTGACAGAATTTTTGAAATTGCAAAAGAAGAGACTCTAAAGCTTGCAGAGAAGGTAAAAGAGATGAGCGATGACGAACTCTTCAAGTACTTCTACGTAGAAGAGGTCAGCTTGTATCCCGAAGACACAATGAAACTCACAGCCACAATGCTCAAGAAACGCGTTCTCGAGAGAGGATGAAGTAAATTCCGGGAGAGTCTGCGATAATAGTGCTCGCTCTGATAAGCAATGCGAAGGCAATTGCCTTCTCTGGAGAAACGCCAAAGGTAGAAAAGACGAAAGCCGTTCCCCCTTCGAAGAATCCTGCCCCAGCTGGAGTAAGGGGGATGAACATAGCAAGGCTCAGCAAGGCTTGAAGGAGCATGGATTCAAAAAAGCTGAGATTCAAGTTCATCGCTTTGGAAACAAAGAACCACTGGGCTCCCACCAAAAACCAGCCGATTACCGTGAGAAAGAGAAGTTCTGGAATGTGCCTTCTCGTAAGCTTCGAGTACTCCCTGATTTTTTCAATTCTTTTGAATTTAATCGGAATTGCGTCTGTCCACAAATAAAGTGATGCTAAAACGGTTAAAAAAGCTGGGAGGGATATAGCTACGAGTTCTTCTGGAGAGAGAAGGTAGAGAATTGCTAAGCTCGATCCGAAAACTTTCACGATCATCTCAACTGCTTGGGTGCTGAAGAGAGAAGCTGTAGAAACCCTGAAGTTTAGTCCGTACTTTTCCCCAAACTTGGGAAAAGCTAAGTATCCCGATCTTCCCGGAGTTACGTCGCTTGTTACTATAGCCGCCATATGAGCGCTAAACACACTTGAAAAACTTGAGTTCTCTCCAAGTTTTTTAAAAAGATAAAGCATCCTGTAAGCGAGAAGAACGTTCAAGCTGAAATAAGAGAGCACCGAAAGTAAGAAAAACGTTGGATCGACCTCCAAGATGTATCTTATCGAATCCTTAAAGGCGAAAATTATCAGAAGAAGCACTGCGATGCCTACCAATTTTTTAAAATCCATGAAAGCACGAGGGAGAATTTATTTAATTTAATTTCGGAATTAAGATTCGTGAAAAACTTTAGCGAGAAGGAAATAGAGGAAGTCAAGTTCATGCTGAATCACTTAAAAACGATGGACGATAAAACCGACATAATAATCAAGGCATCAAACGGAGTTTTAACGCTGATAGTCGGTATTGTCGCTTTCATGATCGCCTTCGCTTCGGAGAGGATTACAACTTACGACGTGATACTCGTGAGCGTTCCAATTTCCCTCGTCTTGGTTTCAATGGTTTCTTCTCTTCTTTTACTCTATCCCAAATTTACCCAGCTCGTTTTCTTCGAAAGAGAGGATTTTCAGACTATCGAGAGAAGGTATTACTTGAGTTTGAAAAAGAAAAACTTCTGGATGAAGATTTCAGTATTTTCGTTAGTTCTCGGAATTCTTTCGTTCATTCTGTGGTTTATGTACGTGGTTCTTCAATAAGCGTTGTATAGCCTCTCTTTTCTTATGTACTCCCCCCTATCAACGAGGTTTTCAACAACAACCCTTCCCTCCTCGACATCAAAAATTCTCTCAGCATCGAACCTTGTTTTTCCTATTCCGAGAATGTCACCCCTTTTATTGCAGACGAAAACAATGTCGTTCTCTTTAACGTCCTTCGTCACTTCAATCAGAGACTCTCGGAATATGTCCCTGCCGTAAAGAAAGAGCATTTCTCCCTTCTCGTTAACGTATACCTTTTTTTTGTTCTTCTTCACGAGGAAAAAAGCTCCTTCCAAGGTAAACCTAAACCTCCTACCGACCTCGCCTATTTTTATCCCGAAAGATACTTCGTTGAGCTTTCCTATAAGAGAATCTAAGTCCTTAGAAACGGCGTAAACTTCCTTCTTTTCTCCCTCTTTAACGTAAATGGAAAAATCGCTTAGAAAATCTATGCTTCCGAAAGCTGCAAGAGCTTTTCTTATGACTTTCAGTTCCTTCTTCGTTGGCTTTCGAATCGCCATAACTTTGAAAGGTAGTTTATCAAATTCGAGTAATCCCCGTCGAACCTGAAGCTTTCGACGGTGTTGATTATTACAGCCTCACCGACTTTGTTTTTCAACTCTTCCCTAACCTCTTCACTGAACACAACTTCTCCATCCCTTGTCATATCATAGGACTCCATGTCCTCCTCTATCCCAACTATTTTGAACCTCTTTTTCAAAAAGTACGGCTTGCTTTTTTCTTCGAAAAATCTTATTCTGCAGAAAGTTTCCTCCGGAATGATGGAAGTATTCGTGTAAATGGCTTTAATATTTATCCCCATTTCCTCTTTACTAAGCTCCTCGCTGAATCCTCCTATCTTCGAAAGGTATATGTCGGAAATTATCTCCTTCGGATACTTGTACATCGAAAAAAGTTAGTTGAAAAAATGGTAATTAAAGATTTTGCTCATTTTTGCAAGTTCTTTCCGAGTTGTTTGAGAATGTTTAGGATCATTCCCAGCGCTACTTTTACGTCGGGATCTCTAAGGGCTGTTATGAGATCTTTAATTCCAGCTGGTTTCGGCTCTTTTTCGCACATGCATATGGCATCGCCAATAGCGTTGAGCAACATCAGAGCTCTGTCGTTCGTGAATTTAGCCGAGATTAAACCGAGGTCTGTTATAACTTCCGCATGCTTCAAAACCACAGCATCGCTTATCGAATCTTGGATTAGCTTTATCAGCGAGACGAGATCGATCAGAGCGTCTAAGCTCCCGCTTTTCTCAAGCCATATCAGCTTTTCTACCGCTTTGGCGAGAATTTCTTCGTTTTCCTCAACAACTTTCTGAACGCTCATTTCAACCACCTCACAGAATTCCTCTTGCTGTTAGCCAATACGCTTTGTTGTACGCCATTTTCATCCAGTGGACGAACTTGTTTGGCTTAACCGGCATCGGAGGCGTGTAGTAATCGAACCAGATGTAGGTAGCTTCTTCGAACCCCGTTTCTATGAAACAGAAGGCTTTTCCCGTGTAAACGGCTGTAGGTGGATAGCCTTTTATCTCAGCCGCTATGTTCTCGCTTACAACCTCAGCTTCGAAGTGGGCAACGCTTCCAGCTTTGCTAACAGGCAAGTTGGTGGCATCTCCTACAGCATAGGCGTTATCGTAACCCTCAACTCTGAGGGTAAATCTGTCCGTCGGAACGAATCCGCTCTTGTCTCCGATTCCCGAGTCGAAGATAACTTTAGCTCCTTTATGCGGAGGAATCGATATGAGCAAATCGAAGCTCTCTTCTTCTCCTTCGAGCGTAATTATTTTTCTGTTCTTCGCGTCGACCTCTATCGGATTGAAAAACGTTCTGTATTCTATTCCTCTCTCCTCAAACATACGTTCAACCATTTCGGCAACGGGATCCATCGTAAAAACCTTGTTTATGGGGTACGTGTAGACTATTTGGCTCCTGTCTCTAATTCCATGAAGCTTTAAAAAGTCGTGGAGCATGAACGTAACTTCTATCGGAGCTACCGGACATTTATGAGGGACTCCCATAACACTCACAACGATCTTTCCTCCAGCGAAGTTCGCTAAAGCTTCTCTAAGTTTTACCGCTCCCTCGTAATTGTAGAACC
>NZ_WANY01000156.1:0-2100 GCF_015521575.1 Ferroglobus sp. | reverse complement strand
TGTTCTCGGGCTCAGAAAAGCAGTTGTTGGTGGAAGAACTTACAGCGTTATTCGTTCGGTAATCGCCGCTCTTATAGTCATCTCGCTGATGTAGTCATTTATAGTATTTGACATAACTAACTTAACCAAAATTCAAAAACTTTCTCATCCACTTCTCAACAAAACTCTTTTTCCGAGTTAACTGGTAAAAGCTATCCGAAATTACTTTCTTTAGCTCTTCCAATGTTTTAATGAGAAGAGGAGACAAAACTCTCTTTATTCCTCTCCAGATCTGCTCAATAGGGTTCAAGTCAGGAGAATAGGGAGGCAGATAAACCAGAACCATGCCAAGCTCTTTTGCCTTCTTCCTTGTTTTTCTTGCCCAATGCGACTTGAAGTTATCCAGAATGATCACTATGGTTTTATCCGGATTCTTCTCTCTTATCTTCTCAAGAAAGTCGCAAACTGCTTCCTTTTTAGAATTTTCTTTGAAATCTACCACACTCTCTCCATTTATCGCATAGAAACCGAACGTGTTGACTCTCATTTTTGTAGTGTTCTTCTTTAAGAATGGCTTGCTGAAAGACCAAAGCCTTTGGGTGTTTGCATTGAGCTGAGGTGAAGTTTCATCCAGAAATCCCATGATGAAATCGTCCACTGTGTTCAAAACGTTTTCAAGTTTTTTTAAGCTCTTCTTCTGCATTTTCAGGCCTTCTGTAGTCTTTCTGGTAGGGTTTTGCGTATTTCATGCCAAATGATTTTAGCAGCCTGCTCACGTGCCTCAAGCTGTATTCTACTCCAAATTTGTTTTTGATGAGTTCTCTTACTTCTTTTGTTGTCCAATCATCTCTCTCCTTCAGAATAGTCTTGAGTTCTTCTTTTTGCTCTTCGCTTAACTCTGAAGGTCTTCCTCCCCCGTAGTTTGGTTTCAAACCTTCCAGTCCTTTTTCATTCCACCTTTCAAGCCATACATAGCCTATAACTTTGCTTACTCCAACTTCTTTTGCTGCCTGAGGAACTGTGGCTCCTTTGTAGAGTTCTTTGATGAAGAAGAGTTTCCTGAGCACTTCTGAGCATATTTTCCTTTTACGAATTTCCTCGTTCAGTTCCTCTAAGGTTAGCCATTTGACTACTTCTTTTTCAGGTTTTCGTCCCATATGGTCGGTTTGTTAGCGTTGGTTAAAAATGTTTTGTCTAATACTCTAAATTCCAAAATACGTTCATGCCAAAGGTTATTAATGTTATTTACGAGAACGGTGTGTTTAAACCTCTTGAGAGGGTTGATTTAAAAGAGGGAACGAGGCTGAGGATAGAGATAAAGGAGAAAGTTAGTGAAAAGACGAGAGGATTGATAAAAGGTTGCGATATAGATTCTATATTGGAGGAGATAGAAAGTGGAAGTATTCTTTGATTCGAATGTATTCTTACATCACTTAGCGGATTCAAGGGAAGAAGCTACCAATCTAATTGAGAAGGTGGAACTTGGCGATATAACTGGCTACATAAATGATGTAGTTATCTCTGAAGTTACTTATGGTTGCATTAGAGCTATAACGGGTTTGTCTCCGTTTAATCTCAAAAAGAAGATTGAAAAAATTGAGATTGATCTATCTCCACTGAAAGAGTTGTTCGATCTCTTTGAAGTTCTACTGTGTAGATTTGGAAACGTTACTCTGGATATAATGGAAAAGTATAACCTTCTACCAAACGACGCTCTGATAGTTGCGATATGCAAGCATTACGGAATAAGAAAAATAGCAACTTCTGGAAGTTTTAGAAATCTGAGCTTTGTAACAATAAATTCGATGGTGTTCGCATCTAAACTTCTTCGACGAGGAGATCGTCGTCTACAAGTGAATTAAAAAAACGTTTACGCAACTATAATCTATTGATGTCGTCAGCTTCGGGATCTCAGACGAACTCATAGAACTAACGAAATAATTGAGGATCGACTGGTGATAACACAGAAAAAAGAAGGAGGGATAAATGAGACGCTTTCAAAATTGCCGAAAATAAAGAAGCAAGAAAGTCGTTGACGAATTGAAAAAGTTCGAAGAGATAAAAGCTTAGACCCTTCAAAAGCGTTTCGACGATGTAAGGATACCGTTGAAGGAGAACAAC